>DATHOV010000299.1:0-10919 GCA_035484515.1 Lysobacteraceae bacterium | reverse complement strand
CGCGCAGGCGATGCTCGATGCCTACACGAAGTTCCACGACACGGCGGTGCAAATGGCCGCCACGGATCCTGCCAATGCCCTGGCCCGTCATCAGCTCGCCCTGGCCGACCAGAAGCTCGGCGAGGGGCAGGCCGCGACGGGTCACGAAGATCTCGGTCTGGCCAGCATCGAGCGTGCGCGCGATGCCCAGCTCGCGATCGCTGCGCACGATCCGGCCGACCAGAACACGCGCATCGACCTCGAGGAGTCGTGGGAGGACATCGGTGCCATCGAACACGATTTCGGCCACACCGCGGCCTCGATCGCCGCGTATCGCGCGGCACTCGCACTGCGCCAGTCTTTCGTCGACGAGGCCCCCCATGCCGCCATGGAGCGTCGCGACCTCGCCAAGGCCCAGGGCCTGCTCGCCGATGCCCTGCCCGACGCAGTCGAGGCGTGCAAGCTGCGACGTGCCAGCGACACGATATGGCAGCAACTGGACCACGAGGGCAATGTCGCGCCGAAGGACCGCGGCATGGTCGATCAGGCGCATCGGAAGGCGGCCGGCTGTCGTTGATCCGGCGCGATGGGGCGCAAGGCGAACGCAACGCTGCAACGCGGTTTCGTTCCTTGTCGTCCCGTGCAACGCGAGGGATCCGCGCGATCGATGGATTCTGGCGAGGACAGATCCCTCGCGTTGCACGGGATGACGGCAGGCAAGGTTCCGACATTACCTGACCGGCTCGATCAGATGATCGGCCCGTACAGAGGCACCGGATGAGGAAAGCCTTTCAGGTCATGGTGGCCGATCGTCGTCGCACGCGAAGCGCCGAGCAGTCCGGCGAAACGCTCCGACATCAGCAGGCGCTGCCCGGTCGTGCTGCACACGGTCTGGATACGGCTGAGCAGGTTGACGTCCGGGCCGATCAAGGTGAAATCGAGGCGGTGCCCGGACCCGATGTTGCCGTAGCTGACCTCGCCGTAATGCAGGGCGATGCCGGCATGGAGTTCGGCGTCGGGGGCGCTGAATCGATCGAGCCTGGCCAATGCGCCGAGGGCGCCGTCGAGCGCCGCCATGCACGCCGCGGCCGCGTCGTCGCGATGGAAGAACGCGAGAACCGCATCGCCTATGTATTTGAGCACCTCGCCCCCCGCGGCCTCGATTGCGGGTACGACGCAATCGAAATAGTCGTCGAGCAGCTCGATGACGCGCTGGCTGGGCAGCCGGTTCGACATGTGGGTGAACCCGCGCAGATCGCTGAGCATGAGGGCGGCGTTGAGCGACTCGACCTGGCCGCGCTGGATGTGGCCGGCGAAGATGCGCTTCGCCGTGCCGGTTCCGACATACGTGTCGAGCAGCGCAAGCGCAGTCGTTCGCACCACGCGCAGTTCGCAGGCGTTGCGCAGCGCCGGGACGATCCGCTCCAGGGCCGCACGCTCGGCCGGCATGAAGCCGCCTTTGCGCCTTGTGCAGAAGACGGTGGATGCCACGACGCCTTCGGCGTTGCGCAAGGGGAGGAATACGAATTCGACCAGGTCGCGATCCTTGAAGACGTCGATTTCGAGCCAGTCGGGGCGATCGGATGCATCGAGACGCACCACGACAGGTCCAGGCGTCTCCGAGATCTGCTGCAGGAGAACGCTCGCGAACGGGGCAAGCGATTCGAATCCGTGGGCCCGGTCGTGGATCTCCACGTCTTCGTCCGGCGCCCACGCCAGCGTGCGGCCGCGAGTCTCGGGATGGATCGTCCTCAGGTGCAGCACGAGGCGATCGAGCGGAATGCCCATGCGCCTCAGCCGAAGACCCAGCCCCGCGAGGAGCGCCTGGGCGTCGAGGTCGTGGCTTTCATCGCCGGTCAGCCACTCGATGCTCTCGAGAACGGCCGCCAGATCGACCGGAAGCCCATCCTGCGGATCCGCCGACTGCCCGCGGTCGTTGGGGGGTGCAGTCATTCTCTGTGCTCCCGTCGGACTCATCTTTTGCCGATCGTACCGCGGGTGAGCTTTGGAAAAAGGGGACGTCCCGTATTCCGGCTGTCGGTTGCCCGGGCTCCAGACACGCCAAAGCCCTGCCTGCGTGAGCAGGCAGGGCTTCGATCCGCGTGATGCCTAGTCGGTGGTGCCGGGGGACTTCGTGAAGTTGAACATGTCCATCAGGTTGCCGATCGCCGGAGCATTGATGGGCGCGTAGATGTTGCTGCCGGTCTGGATCGGATTGGGCAGGTTGTCGCGGCTGCGGGTGGAGATCACCGCGTTCAACGCCCAGTTCGCCTCGATGAACTTGTCGAAGGAAACGTGATCGTAGTACGTGTGCACGACCGTGCCGCCGCTCGACCACGGCGAAACCGCGATCAGCGGGATGCGCGTGCCGTCGCCGAAGAAGTCGATCGGCTGCACGTAACCCGAGTCGTAGTAGCCGCCGCCTTCATCCATGGTGATGAAGATCGCGGTGTTGTCCCACACGGCCGGGTTGGCCTGCACCTTCGTCACGATGTTCTGCACGAAGCCTTCGAACAGCTCGAGCTTGGACGAAGCCGGATGACCGTCCACATTGCCGTCGGGCTTGACGATCGAAACCTGCGGCAGGGTGTTGTTGGTGATGTCGGTGTAGAGGTCGGTGACGTCCTTGAGGTTGGCGCGATTGGTGGCGTTGGTCATGATCCCCGTGGAGAACAGGAAGGGATTGCAGATGTTGCAGTACGAGCCGCCATCGCCGTCTTCCGCACCCTTGTCCCAGCCTTCGCCGTAGTAGCTCCACGTCACGCCCTTGGACGTCATCAGCAGACCGATGTTGTTCTGGGTGGTCGGCGGAGTCGTATACGTGGTGGAACCCAGCGGCGCCGCAGTGCCGTCGCCCAGGTAACCCGGGTTGTAGTTGTTGACCAGGTAGTAGTAACCCTGGGCGCAATTCCGGCCCCAGAAGGTGCTGTAGGGCAGCGAGGTCAGGTAGTTGTTGATCGCGGTCACGCCCGGCGCGACGGCCGAGGCGCAGTCGACGTAGGAACCGCCGCTGTAACCGTCCTGCGTGTACCAGTTGTTGGTGCCCGTCTGCGGATCCGGGTTCTCGATCTGGTTGGACGGCGGTACCGCGTGCCCTCCTGCGGAGTTGGAGTAATAGATCGGGGTGCCGAAGCCGAGCATGATGTGGTTGGCGCCGGTTCCGCCCATCACCGACTGGTGCATGTTGTCGGCAATCGCATACGTGGTCGCGAGCGTCTTGAAGTACGGCACATCGCCAGCGGCCATATCGAGGAACTGCATCGAGTCGCTGCCGTCGTAGGTCCACTCGTTGGTGAAATTCGTCGGCTGCGCCTTGCCGTTGTCGCTGGCGCCGACCGTGGTCCCGACCCAGGGGAACAGGTCCATCTGGCAACCACTCGGGTTCTTCGCCGTGGCGGCCGTCATGGTGCAGTCGAGCTGCTGCCACATCTGGAAGAATCGGTGGGTGGGGCTGCCGGCGTAAGCGTCGCCGGTAATCGAGGCGTGCATGTCGACCGGAGCGTTCGGCAGGGAGGACGGGAATCGTGTGTCGACCACGTCCTTGGCAATGCCCGTGCCGCCTGTGGTCAACTCGACATAGTCGGCGGTCGGCAATCCGGCTTCACCGGCTTCGGCAGTGGCGACCGAGGTGTAATACGGAGTCTTCGGCGCGCTGTTCGTGTTCATCTGCGGCAGGGTTGCAAATGCCGTCGTCTTGGTGGGGGAATTCGAATAGGTGGTCGTATCGGAAGCCTGCCACTGCTTGGCGAGGGCGACGTTCGCACCCGCCTTGCCGGCAGCCGTGACGATGCCCTCGGACAGCAGGTTGTTGACGGTCTGACCCGCCGGCGGCGTGTAGGTGGCGAACACGTGATCGAACGTGCGGTTCTCGCCGATGATCAGGATGACGTGCTGGATCGGGGTCTGCGCGATCGGAGCGGTCGTCCTGGTGATCTTGAGGCCATTCCTGGTGTTTCGAATTTCGATCATGCCACCCGGTGCGCCCGGGTGGATGGCTGCGGGGTTGCCGATGTTCTTGCGAAACGCGGCGTCGGTGGTGTCCGGTGCTGTCGCCGGCTGCACGGTCGTCGACTGCGCGGCGGCAAGACCGGTCGCCAGCAAACCGATGACAAGCGGCAGTAGCCGCACACGGCTGAACAGGATTGACATGACTGGATCTCCTGAAGCAAAGGGGTATGGAAGGGCGGGGTCCGAGTGCATCAATTGCCGGCAGGCTTACTGGACGGTCAGGGTGATGTCATCGAGCACGAAGGACGTCTGCAGTTCGTGGTCTTCGGTGCCGATGAACTTGATAACCACCGTCTGGCCGATGTACGAGGTCATCGTCAGGCTGTGCAGCGAGTAGCCGCTGTTGGCATTGAGGTTGGAGTACGTGTTCAGCGTCTTGAGCAGCGTGCCCGCGGTGTTGTAGACGCCCACGGTCAGCTTGTCGTATGCGGTCGTGGTCGAGGTCTCGGCGGTGTCGATGTGCATGTAGAACTTCAGCGTCGCCGAAGTCATCCCGGCCGGGATTGCAACCTGCTGCGAGACGGTATCGGTGTGGGTGGTGCCCATGCCGTCGAGCCATGCGAACCAGGTGCCGGCATGTGCGACTTCGCCCGAGCAGGTGCTGTTGCTGCACAGCACGCCCGAACTCATCGTCCACGGCGTCGCCTTGCCCGTCTCGAATCCGGTGTTGCCCAGCAACTGGGTCGGGATGCCGCTGCTGACCGTCACCGATGCCGTCTTGGCGCTGGTCTTGCTGCCGACGCTGTCGGTCACTGTTTCGGTCACGCTGTAGGTGCCGGCGGCGGCGTAGGTGTGGCTCGGGTTGGCGATGGCCGAGGTGGCGCCGTCACCGAAGGTCCAGGCGTGGGTGCCGATCGTGCCGCCCGCATCGGTGGACGTATCAGTGAAGTTGGCAAGCAGGCCGCTGGTGGTGTCGGTGAAGTTGGCGGTCGGCGTGCCACCGGCGGCAGCGACCGTCACCGATGCCGTCTTCGCGCTGGTCTTGCCGCTGACACTGTCGGTCACCGTCTCGGTCACGCTGTAGGTACCGGCGGCCGCGTAGGTGTGGCTCGGGCTGGCGGAGGCGGACGTGCTGCCGTCGCCGAACGTCCAGGCGTGGGTACCGATCGTGCCACCGGCATCGGTGGAGGAATCGGTGAAGGTGGCGGTCAGTCCGCTGGTGGTATCGGTCCAGTTGGCAGTCGGCGTGCCGCCCGCGCTGGCGACCGTCACCGAACCCGTCTTGGCGCTGGTCTTGCCGCTGACGCTGTCGGTCACCGTCAGGGTCACGCTGTAGGTGCCGGCCGCCGCGTAGGTGTGGCTCGGGCTGGCCGCGGACGAGGTGCTGCCGTCGCCGAACGTCCACGCATAGGTGCCGATCGTGCCGCCCGAGTCAGTGGACGCGTTGCTGAAGGTCACGGCCAGACCGCTGACCGCATCGGTGAAGTTCGCGGTCGGCGTACCGCCGCTGCCCTGGTTGACGATCGGGTGCGAGATGGCGCACGCATTGGTGTCGTTGGACCAGTTCGCCTGCTCGGCGAAGGCGCCCGTGCTGAAGGTGATGTCGGCGGCGCCGCCGGTTGTGCCCGGAGCGATCCAGGCGCACTCGTCGCCGTCTTCGTCGCCCTGGTAGTTGCCGGACTGCTGGTTGGTCCAGCCGCCGGGCGCGTCCATATCCGACATCATGTCGTGCCACTCGCGGCCGAGAGCTATCGTGTAGCCGTCGGTCGTGCCCGGGCTGTTGACATAGCCCTCGCCGCAGGTGCTGCCCACGTCGATGTTGTAGGGCTGGTTGCTGAAGGCCAGTTCCCCGTACGGGGTGGCCGCACCCGCGTCGGCCGTGTAGTCATGCCAAGCGCAATATCCGGTGTTGGGATCCTGGTAGGCATCCGGGTCGGTGCCGTGCGGCGACATGATGATGTACAGGGCGTGGCGGTTCAAAGCTGCGGTCGTGTTGCCGAAATGCGCCGCGGCATTGTTTGCTTCCTGGGCGAGCTGGACGGCGGTCGCCCCCGCTGGCGAAGCCTGGGTGTTGTCGTACCACACGCCTGCCAGCACGTTCTGCTGGTAGGGGATGTAGCTGGCACCCGTTGCCGGGCAGGTGGTCGCGCCGGTGGCGACGCCGGTGCCATCGCACCACTGGGTCAGATCCGCCGACCACAGTTCGCCATTGGTGCCGATGCCCTTGAACATCTGCTGGGCCGCGCCGGCCGCGCCGGCCGTGTCGCCGGTGAACTTCAGGTTGCCGTTGGTATCGGTGCTCGATGTACCCCACTGGGTGCCGTAGAACACCAGGTAGACCTGGCTCGCCCCGTCGTTCACGCCGATGCCGGCCGTGCCGCCGCCGTAGGCGAGCGTTTCCGCACCGGTCGCCATGATGCCGTGCGCTGCGTTCCACCGCTTCATCATCAGCATCCCGCGCCGCGTCGGCACCACGCCATGGCGATACTCATGCCTGTACCTCGGCGAATACGGGTTCATCGTTTTCGGAGCCACATAGGCCTGATCGGCCGGCGCGTCCGCCGCGCTGGCTTGACTGAAGGCCGCTGTGCATGCGACCGCGAGCGCGAGCGCCAAGGTGGATTTGCGCAGGTTTGAGACTGACGTCGAATTCATTCGAAACCCCAGAAGTGTGTGGGTGCAGGCCACGGTCGTATCCGTCCGGGCCTACTCCAGATGTGTGTGTGGTGTACGCCATGGACGTAGCGTCCCGGCGCGTCGTGCGGGCATTGACCCCGAATTGCCCCTCGCTCTCCTACTCGCAGCCGCGTTTCCCCACCCCTCATGGAGTCGGCATGACTTGCCTCTCCAGAACAGGTGCCGCGGGATTGGCAACGGACGTTTCCACGGATTGCCGGCCCGCACTCCCACGGCTGCAAGCCGAGCGCAGTCTGTGTGACGTTGATGACGACGCGACTTCAGGAATAAGCGAGCGGCGTGACTGAATTGAGACAACCGTCACAGAACGTCTGAGACGATGATCACGGAATCGTTGAGATGGCGATCACATAACGATCGTGACAGCGACTACGGAATCGGCCCGATCCGGGCAAATCCGATGGTCGACCCGCAAGCGACCTCCTGCGTCGGATGCGCTCGTGCTCAGGCGAGCGGCAGGACGAGGCTCGCCACGGCTCCGCCATCGGCGGCGTTCGCGAGCGTGACGCTGCCGCGGTGGAGCTTGGCGACTTCGCGCACGAAGCACAGGCCCAGGCCGCTGCTGCGCACGCCGCTGTCGGGACGCGGCAGCGAGTAGAAACGTTCGAACACGCGATCGATCGCGAAGTCCGGCACGCCGGGGCCGTGGTCGCGCACTTCCAGTCGCGCCCGGTCTTCCTCAACGCGCAGGACGATCGCGATGGTTCCGCCGTGCGGCGAGAACTCGATCGCGTTGCGCAACAGGTTGCGTATCGCCTGCCCGACGAGGAAGCGGTCGCCGACGACGCGGATCGGTTCGCCGGGCATGTCGGCATGCAGCATCGGTCCCGATGCCGACTCTTGTGTTTCGAATTCGCCTGCCGCTTCGCGCACGAGAGCCGCAAGGTCGAAGGGTTCGGGTTGTTCGATCGCCTGCCGATGCTCGACCGCGGCAAGGGCGAGGGCCATGTCGATCATGCGCGCCATGCGCTGCGACTGGTCGAGGATGTTGCCGGCGAAACGGCTGCGGTCGGCGTCGGGCAACGGATCCTGGAGCAGCTCGGCGGAGCCGCGGATCGCTGCGAGCGGGCTCTTCATCTCGTGGGTCAGGCTGTGCACGTAGTCCTCTACGTACTGCTTGCCGTCGAGACGCTCGCGCATCGTCTCCAGCGCCTGCCCGAGCTCGCCGAATTCGCCTGCGCCGCGCGGCGCGCTCGTGCGCTCGCCGGCGGTGACCGCGCGCGCGTAGCCGAGCATGCGGCCGAGCTCGCGCGCGAACCACAGGCTCACCAGCAGGCCGATCGCGAAGGCGGTGCCCATCAGCAGCACGCCCCAGCGCACGATCGCGTTCTGGCTGGCGGCGATGAAGGGCACGAGCGTGCGGTTGGGCTTGGCAACGGTCAATACGCCGATGATGCGGCCGTGGTCCATGACCGGCGCGGCGACATGCATCACCGAGGAATCCTCGTCGTTCGGGTCGGTGCGCGTCGAGCGTGCGCCGTACTTGCCGCGCAGGGTGAGGTACACGTCGTTCCAGCGCGAGAAGTCGTGGCCGACGTCGGTGCCCGCCGAATCGAACACCACGATGCCGCGGGCGTCGGTCACGTACACGCGATAGTCGAGCGCATCCTTGCGGAAGCCCCAGATGTGCGCATGCACGTCGCGCTTGCCGAGCTCGCCGACGCGGCGCGCGAAGCTGCCGCTCGCGATATGGCCGTCGACCATGTCGTCGGTCGCAAGCAGGGCCAGCACGTTCGCGGTATCGACGAGATTGTCTTCCATCGCCTGGCGCACGCCCGGCTTGATCTCGCCGACGAACACGCGCAGCACCAGCCACGCCGCGATGCCGACGATCAGGAAATAGCCGAGGAAGATCCGCAGGCTGAGTTTCATGACGGCCGGGGTTTCATCGCGCACCGAATCCGGCAGGCAGAGCACACCGCGAATCGTGGCCCGGCCGGGTACGGGCATGCGACCCACAAGGATGCGCCGGGAGCGCTGCCGGCGAGCAAATGTCGGGCAGGATGCCGATCATTTGCGCTCCATCTCGACAAAAACCGAGTAGCCGACGCCGCGATGCGTGCAGAGCGGGTCGGCGTCGGCGCGGACCGCATGCAGCTTCGCGCGCAGGGTCTTGATGTGGGCGTCGACGGTGCGGTCGGCGCTGTCGACGGCATCGGTCCAGACCGCATCCATGAGCTGCGCGCGACTGAAGATCGCGCCGGGTCGGGCAAGCAACGTGCACAACACACCGTATTCGTAGCGTGTCAGCGAGAGGATCTGGCCGGCATAACGGATGCGACGCCCCGCGGCGTCGTGCTCGAAAGCACCGCAGCGTTTCCATTCATCCGCGGCCGCCGTTCCCGCGTCGCGCGCCGGATTGCGCCGCAGCCTCGCGCGCACGCGTGCGATCAGTTCGCGCGGCGAAAACGGTTTCACGACGTAGTCGTCGGCGCCAAGTTCGAAACCGACCACGCGATCGATCTCGCCATCGCGCGCGGTGAGGAAGATCACCGGCACATCGCTGGACTTTCGCAGTTCGCGGCACACATCGAAACCGTTGCGATCCGGCAAGCCGACATCGAGCACGACCAGATCGATCCCGCCTTCGCCGAACCGCGCCAGGCCCGCGCTGCCGAGCAGGCAATGCGTCGCCTCGAAGCCTTCGCTGCGCAATGCATACAGCACTGCATCGGCGATGGCGGCTTCGTCTTCGATCAGCAATACGTGGGGCATGGGCGGAGGTGCGATCACGATCCGGTCGCCCAAGCATAGCCGCTTGCCGCCGGCGCAGTCCGGCATGCGAGACTGCCGCCATGAACTACCGCCATGCCTTCCACGCCGGCAACCACGCCGATGTGTTCAAGCACGTCGTCCTGCTCGCCCTGCTCGATGCACTCAAGCGCAAGGACTCGCCTTTCGTGGTGCTCGATACGCATGCCGGGCGCGGCCGTTATGCCTTGCACGACGATCCGGCGCGGAAAACCGGCGAGGCCGAATCCGGCGTCGCGCGCGTGCTCGGGGCGAAGGCAGATGCGGTCGCGATCAGGCGCTACCAGGATGCCGTGCGTGCGTGCAATCCCGATGGCGGCCTGCGTATCTATCCGGGATCGCCGCTCCTGACGGCGATGGCGCTGCGCGACGACGACCGGTTGTCCTGCCGCGAGTTGCAGCCCGACGAGGCGCGCGCGCTGACCACGCTGTTCGGACGCGATCGCCGCGTGCACGTCGAGATGGGCGATGGCTATGCCGCGATGAAGGCCTTGCTGCCGCCGAAACCGCGACGCGGCCTGGTGCTGATCGATCCGCCCTACGAGACGCAGGAGGCCGAGTTCGGCACGGCACTGGCGGCGCTTGCCGAGGCATTGCAACGCTGGCCGCAGGGAATCTACGCGCTGTGGTTCCCGATCAAGCAACGCCGCAGCCTGCAACGCTTCCTGCGCGCCGTCGCGAAACTGCCGGCGCAGGAAATCCTGCTCGCCGAGCTGTTGATACGCCCCGACGACTCGCCGCTGCGATTGAATGGCAGCGGGATGCTGCTGTTCAATCCGCCGTGGAAGCTTGATGCGGAAATCGCGGCGGCGTTGCCGGTGCTGGCCAGGGAACTCGGCGAAGCAGGCGCATCGCACCGGCTGGAGTGGCTCAAGTCCGAGACGACACCTTAGGAAAACGGTACCAGACCATGCAACAGACGGCGGGTCAGGACCGTCCGCGGCGCATGAGCCATGCGACGAGTATCACTCCCGCGTACAAGAAATCGTAGCGATTCCAGGGCCACGGACCGCCCGGTGAGGAAAGACGGGCACACGCCACCAATCCAAGGAACAGGACAGTGGCGCCGAGTACCGCACGCTTGCCCCATGCCAGCCACGACGCCCAGTTCGCCGCGCCGGATCGAACCCTCGCGATTCCGTGCATCGACATGTACGTCGTCAGGATGGCCAGCCAACCCAGGCATGCAAGCGCAAGCAGCGCGTTCCAACCCCATCTGTGGCCTTCTTCAGGCGGAGGAACGACGAATGCCTCGGAGTAGAGGCCGAAGCCGAAGACGAGCCAGCATGCCAACGCTGCCAGAATCAGGGTGCCGGTTACGACGAGATGAAGCCACATCGCGCCTTTGCCGGGCACCTTCAAAGTCACGCGCCGCCCGGGAATTTCAAATGAAGACATCGTCATTCTCCATGCGATTCAATCCGAATCGTCCGGCTCGAAGAACACCCATCGCACCTGCGGGAAGTTCTCCTTCAGCCCGGCCTCGACGGAGTTGATCTGCTTCACCAGTTCGTCGCCGCGCAGGGTGAAATCCATTTCCGCCT
>DATHOV010000298.1:0-2165 GCA_035484515.1 Lysobacteraceae bacterium | reverse complement strand
GTATTCATTCACACCCGTGATGCACCGCGCTGGCTGCGGTGGGGCGGCACCTTCTGGCTCGTCGGCACAATCGAAGCGACGCTCGGTTTCGGCTACCACTACGGCGTCGACCTGGTGGCCGGCGCGGTGTTGTGCCTGACGGTGGAGTCGGCGCTGCGCGAACCTGTACGCGGCCACCGCTGGTCGCGGATGCAGTTGGTGGCCGGCGGATCGGCGTTCTTGGCAGTGTTGCTGTTGTGCTGTCGCTACCTGGCGGAACCGATCGCGCGATACCCGATACTTTTCGGCCCGCTGATCATCGGGACGTCCGTCGCGTACGCGACGGCCTTCTACGTGACCTTCTTCGCCTCGCGCCGCAGTGGCGAGCTGCGCGATGCCATCGCCGTTGCCCGGACTGTGCCCCAACAGAATCGGCCGGAGCCGGAGTACGGCTAATAGCCCGCAATCTCGACGAGCACCGGCGCATGGTCGCTGGGTGCCTTGCCCTTGCGTTCCTCGCGCACGATCTCAGCGTGGGTGACTCGCTCGGCCAGCGCCGGTGAGCCGAGGATGAAGTCGATGCGCATGCCCTGGCGTTTCGGGAAGCGAAGCTGGGTGTAGTCCCAGTACGTATACACCCCCGGCCCGGGCGCGAACGGCCGCACCACGTCGGCGAATCCGGCGTCGACGATCTCGCGGAAAGCCCGCCGCTCCGGTTCGGTGACGTGCGTGCTGTTCTTGTAGAACTCGACGCTCCAGACGTCCTCGTCCGTCGGCGCGATGTTCCAGTCGCCGACGAGCGCGATCTGCGCGTCGGGGTCGGCTGTCAGCCAGCTTCGCGCCGTATCTTTCAGCGCGGCCAGCCATTCCAGCTTGTACCGATAGTGCGGTGAATCCGGAATGCGCCCGTTCGGAATGTACAGGCTCCACACCCGCACGCCCGCGCAGGTGGCGCCCAGGGCTCGCGCCTCAACCACCGCCGCGTCGGGTTTGTCGCTGTCGGGCTTGTCGCTCCATCCCGGCTGCCCGTCGAAACCGGCCTGCACGTCGTCCAGGCCGACGCGCGACGCGATGGCCACACCATTCCATTGGTTGAAGCCGTAGTGCACGACCTCGTAGCCGATGGCCGCGAACGGCATGGTGGGGAATTGGTCGTCGGCGCACTTGGTTTCCTGCATGGCCAGCACGTCGACGTCGGCACGCTCCAGCCAGCTCGTGACACGGTCGACGCGGGCGCGGATCGAGTTGACGTTCCAGGTGGCCAGCCGCACGCGGTAAAGGCTATGTGCTTTTAAAGGCGATGTGCTTAGTGGCCGAACGGATCCGGCACCTCTCCCGGCGTCCACGACAACCCTGGCACTCCCCAGCCGTTCGCCTTGAGCATGCGTTTGGCGCTTCTGGCGTGCCGGCCGACGAGCCGATCGAGGTAGAGCAGACCGTCGAGATGCCCCGTCTCGTGCTGCAGCATGCGCGCGAACAGGTCTTCGCCCTCCAATGTGACCGGCGCCCCGTCGGCGTCCAGGCCGGTGACGCGGGCCCATTTCGCGCGGCCGGTCGGAAACGACTCGCCAGGCACCGACAAACAGCCCTCGTCGTCGTTTTCCGGGTCGGGCATCGTCTCCGGCACCTCCGAGGTCTGAAGCACCGGGTTGATCACCGCGCCCTTTCGCCGGACCGTCTTGCCGCGCGCTTCCGCGCAGTCGTAGACGAACAGCCGCAGCCCCACGCCAACCTGATTGGCGGCCAAGCCGACTCCGTTGGCGGCCTCCATCGTCTGGTACATGTCCGCGATGAGCTTGCGCACATCCTCGGGCACAGACCCGTCCGGTCCGACCTGCACGGGGCTCGTCGGCTTGTGCAGAATGGGATCGCCGACGATCCGGATCGGGAGGACGGCCACGGCTGGAAGCTTAAGTCAGCCGACTCGCGGGCTTCCTGACGTGCGCGTCGGACCAACCGTGATTGAATGTTCGCCGAAACACACGGATGTCATTCGATTCTGGGAAGGGTCCAAGGAGCGATATGGACGGCGCCATGGTGCGGGCGGAGCGGTCCGGGGACGCTGAACCCGCTGACGGGCTGACCCGTCGAGAGCACGACATCCTCGCGTTCGAGCGGCAGTGGTGGAAGTTCGCCGGCTCGAAGGAAGACGCCATCCGGGAGCTGTTCTCGATGTCGGCCACCAG
>DATHOV010000297.1:0-6690 GCA_035484515.1 Lysobacteraceae bacterium | reverse complement strand
TTCGAGGAATACATCGCGAACTACCTGCCGTGGGCGCCGCGATCCTGGCTGCGGCTGTTCGCGCGGCGCGCCTCGCGCAAGCTCTGCCATGACGTCGATCACCTGATCGTGCCTTCGCAGCAGATGGCCGGCGTGCTCGATGGCTACGGCATCACCACGCCGCGTACCGTTCTGCCTACCGGCATCGACCTGAACGAGTTCGCCGGCGGTTCCGGTGCGCGCTTCCGCGAGCAGCACGGCATCGCGGCGGATCGCCCGACGCTGGTGACGGTCAGTCGTCTGGCGATGGAGAAGAACATCGGTTTCCTGTTGAACGTGGTGAAGCGCCTGGTCGTCGAATTCCCGTCGCTGCTGTTCATCGTCGCCGGCGAAGGCCCCGATGCGGTGCGCCTGAAGAAACTCGCCGCCAGTCTCGGCCTGCAGGACAACGTGCTCTTCGTCGGCAACCTCGACCGTCGCACGACCTTGCTGGACTGCTATCGCGCGGGCGACGCGTTCGTATTCGCATCGCCGACCGAAACCCAGGGCCTGGTGCTGATCGAGGCGATGGCGCTGGGCGTGCCGATCGTCTCCACCGCGGTGATGGGCACCGCGACCGTTCTGCGCGATACGCGCAGCGCGAGGATCAGCGAGGAAAATGTGGATCCTTTCGCCACGCACGTCGCGCAGTTGCTGCGCTCGTCGGACGAACGCCTGGCGCTTTCGCATGCAGGCCCGATCGATGCGCAGGCATGGAGCACGGAAGGGCTGATGAGGCGCGTCGTCGGTCTGTATGCGGGACTTGCCGCCACGGCCGGCGGATCGGGAGCGCGAGCGGATGCCATCGCTGCGGAATGAGGCCGTTGCGGCAAGCTGATGCGGCCTGACCTTCGGCAGGCTTGACCATCCCGACATCGCCGCGGAAGCTGGGCATCCGTGCCGAGTGGAGTTGTGCGATGCCGTCGCCGGAAACGAAGCCCGACCCGATCCCGCATCCTTCCGACGAGGAGCAGCGCCTTGCAGCTTTGCAACGCTGTCAGTTGCTCGACACGCCGGCCGAGGACGACTTCGATTTCCTCACCGCGCTGGCGGCGCATGTCTGCGATACGCCGTATGCGTTCGTGTCGCTGGTAGACCGCGACCGGGTCTGGATCAAGTCGTATTTCGGCATGCAGGCGCAGTCGCGACCACGCGATGACGACTATTGCTCGTGGGCGATCCTCGAGGATGCCACGTTGAGCATTCCCGACTTGTCCGAAGACCCGCGCACCGCCAGCATCTCGATGACGATCGGCCCGCCACGCTATCGCATGTACACCGCCGCCAACCTGCTGACTTCGGATGGCTACCGGATCGGCTCGCTGTGCGTACTCGACAATCGCCCGCGTACATTGGCCGAGCAACAGGTGCAGTTGCTGCTGCGCCTGTCGCGGCAGGTGATGGCCCTGATCGAATTGCGCGCGCACCAGCGTGCGTTGGCGGCGGCGCTGTCGACGATGGAACGGCTGGCGACCATCGACGAACTCACCGGCCTGTGGAACCGCCGCGTCCTGCTCGAACGGCTCGATATCGAGGTCGAACGCGCGCGACGTTTCGGGACGCCGCTTTCGCTGATCATGATGGACATCGACCACTTCAAGTCGATCAACGATCGTCACGGCCATGCAATGGGCGATGCGGTGTTGCGCAACATCGGCGGCATCGTCCGCGACGAACTGCGCCAGGTCGACATCGCCGGGCGATACGGCGGCGAGGAATTCTGCATCGTGCTGCCGGGCACACCGCATTCGGGAGGCATTACCCTGGCCGAGGCGCTGCGGCAGGAAGTCGAGCACTTCGTCCATGCCCACGAAGCGCATTCCCTGTCGGCCACGGCGAGCTTCGGTCTCGCATCTCTGGAGGACGACGCGGAAGACGATGCGACGGTCCTGCTCAAGGCAGCCGACGACGCGCTCTATCGCGCTAAGGGCAACGGGCGCAATCGCGTGGAGTGCGCAGTCAATGCGCCGGACGATTGACGATCCGATGCGGTTTCTCGCGCCCGTCCAGGCACGGCAACTGCGTCACTGCTTCGATCGCGAGAACGACGACCCACGGCGAGCGGGAGGAAGTGCGTCGGAAAGCCCCGGCGCATTTTTGCGGAGTGGAGCTGTCGCGCGCCGGGAGCCAGTCACAGCAATCGCGGTAGGATGTGCCGCCCACGACCGCCAGAGAACTTATGACCATCACGATGCACGCTGCCTCCGTTCCTGTCTTCCAGCAGATGCTGGGTGGCCTCGGAAACATCCTCGCCAAGGCCGAGGCGCACGTTGTCGACAAGAAGATCGATCCGAACGCGTTTCTGCAGTCGCGGCTCTTTCCCGACATGTTCACTTTCACGCGCCAGGTGCAGATCGCCTGCGATTTCGCGAGAGGCGTCTCCGCGCGGCTCGCTGGAGCGGAAGTGCCTGTCTACGAGGACAAGGAGCAATCCTTCGGGGAACTGCGCACACTGGTCGCGAAAACGATCGCTTTCATCGGTAGCCTCGAAGCTTCCCGCTTCGCAGGCAGCGAAGATCGCGCGATCATCACCCGGCCCGGCACGCCGCGCGAGCGCACCTTTACCGGCCACGCTTATCTGCTCACCTACGGCCTGCCGCAGTTCTTCTTCCATGTTTCCACGGCGTATGGGCTGTTGCGACACGGTGGCCTGGAGATCGGCAAACGCGACTATATGGGCGCGTTCTGATGGCCGAGTCCGCGTTGATCGCCATCACCCGTGACGTAAGCTCAAGCCTCGCCGACTGCCAGCTTTCGTTCGTCGATCGCAACCCGATCGATATCGGAAAGGCGAGGGCGCAGCACCATGCCTACCGGCAGGCGCTCGAGTCGCTCGGCTGCAGGGTGATTGCGTTGCCCGCGCAGGATGCGATGCCGGACGCAGTGTTCGTCGAGGACGTCGCGATCGTGCTCGACGAGGTCGCGGTCGTCACCCGACCCGGCGCCGAATCGCGGCGCGGCGAGGGCGCCACGGTCGCCGATGTCCTCGGCCGCTACCGCGAGTTGCGCACGATCCTGGCGCCGGGAACCATCGACGGTGGCGACGTGGTGCGTGCGGGTCGCGATATCTACGTCGGCCAGGCCGCGCGCACCAATGCCGAAGGCATCGCCCAGCTCGCCGCGCACGTCGCGCCCTTCGGCTACAGGGTGCTGGCGGTACCCACGCGCGAATGCCTGCACCTGAAATCGGCGGTGACGCAGGTCGGCGACGATACGCTGCTGATCCAGCCGCGCTGGGTCGATCGCGATACGTTCGCAGCCTATCGGCTGATCGAGGTCGATGCGGGCGAGGAGCACGCGGCGAATGCGCTGCAGATCGGTTCGGCCGGCGTGCTCCATCCGGCCTGCTTCCCGCGCACGCGCGAGCGCTTGGAACGCGCCGGAATCGCCGTCGTGCCG
Organism: Lysobacteraceae bacterium; assembly: GCA_035484515.1. Classification (GTDB taxonomy): domain Bacteria; phylum Pseudomonadota; class Gammaproteobacteria; order Xanthomonadales; family Xanthomonadaceae; genus SZAS-103. Next base: position 3,273 of record DATHOV010000297.1, on the reverse strand, counting down.
GTCGATCTGTCCGAGCTGCAGAAGGCCGAAGGCGCGACGACCTGCTGCAGCATCGTCTTCCGCGACCTGCAAGCGAACTGAGCCACGCGCCCGCCCGCATCGTCATCGGCGGATAACGCGGCATTCTTCAACCTGCCGGTCATCGGCAACGAACGGGTGGCGAGATGAAGGTCATGGTCTTCAACAGGCAGGGCGAACTGGTCGGCCCAGTGGAGTCGGCGCACGTGGCCAGGACCGACGCGCAATGGCAGGCGCAGCTCACCCCCGAGCAATACCGCATCGCGCGCAACAAGGGCACCGAGGCGCCGTTCTGCGGCACTCTGCTCGACAACCACATGGACGGCGTCTATGCCTGCATCTGCTGCGGGCTGCCGCTGTTCCGCTCGGATTCGAAATTCCATTCGGGTACCGGCTGGCCGAGTTTCTTCCAGCCGATCGCGAAGGAGAACGTGGTCACCCACGTCGATCGCAGCTACGGCATGGTGCGCGAGGAGATCCTGTGCGCGCGCTGCGACTGCCACCTCGGCCACGTGTTTCCCGATGGCCCGGCTCCGACGCGGCTGCGCTTCTGCGTGAATTCCGATTCGCTCGACTTCATCGAGGAATCGCAAGTCGCGACACTGGCCGATCCGGCTGCGGAGGCCGTCACCTGAGACCCCCGCGGATTCAGGGATGCGAGGGCAGGCGTATCTGCCTGACTTCCTCCGCGCTCTTCAGGCGCGCGCCCTCGAAGTAGTGCGCGCGCACTTCCAGTCCGCGGTCGCTCTTGCCGACGTAGTGGAAGCGCGGGTTCCACCACACCGGCTTGCGCAAGGCGCGGTAGAAGCCCTCGTTCTCGAGCTCGAGCAGCACGCCGATGCAGGGGAAGCCGCGTTCGCGTGCAAAGGCCTCGAGCGCATCGCAGGAACGGTTGGTGAGGTCCCGGACGAGTTTGGTCCTGCGCCAGTCCGTGCCGACGAAGGCGCGGAAGTAGTACATCGGCTGACCGAAGCGCGGCTGCAACATCGGCATTGCGGTGGAAACCCCGGCGACTTCGCCGTCCGGGGTCACGGCATACATGACGACCTGCGCCAGCCTCTTGTCCGCATCGGCCGGGTTGGCGATCGCGTCGTGACTGCGCCAGAACTCGCGCACGCGCTCGTTGTCGTCGTGGGTCATGGCCCGCCACGAGGTCACGAAACGGAATGCGCCGGTTGCGGTCTCCGGCTGTTCGTCGGTTTCGACCGAAGCCGATGTTTCGTCGTTCGTCATGGTGGCCTTCGCTGGACGGCTTCACCCGGATGGTAGCAAGTACAGCCGGGGCACAAGCCATCCCGGACGCGGCCCATCACTCATCCTCGGTCTCGAACGCCGATTCGTGCAGGGCGAAGAAGGCCCAGAACGGCACGCCGCGCTCGGCCCAGGCGAAGGCGGCCTCGTCGAAGACATCGAGCAAGCGGGTGAAATCGGCCGGAGCGAATGCGCGCAGTTCGTCGGCGTAGTCGAACACGATCACGTAACCGGAGGCCGACATCCACGTCAGGCTGCGCAGGCCGTAGGCAATGGCGTCCCAGTCGCCACGCCAGGTCGCGGGCATGTCCAGACCGCGGGCTACGCATGCCAGTGCGTCGGCCTTGTCGGAGCAATGCATCAGGTCGACCTTGCGGACCAGCCAGCCGGCATGGCTGGCTGCGGCGTCGATCGATACGACGTCCACGTGGGTGACCAGATACACGCCCGACGACGAGGTATCTGACGTGGCGAAATCGAAGCCGGACGATGTCATCGCGCGCCACCGAGGTGCGGAAACGGTCGTATGGGCCAGCGTCCATGCCGCCGATCCTCCTGCGACGATCATGCGCCGAGTGGCGCAGGATGCAAGCCCTCGTTGCGCAGGGAATCGTTGAGCGATCGTCGCCAAAAAGGTGCCGATGGTCGCGAACGCCGCTACAGTGGCAAGCAGCCCACGATGGATCCGGAGCCATGCCTGTCCGCGCGGCGGACGGTGCAGGAGCTGCGGCAAGATGGCGTCATGTGACGCCGGGATAATGCCCGCATGAACGATCACAGCAGCAACCGCAACCCGCAGGCCGAGCAGATGGGCGACGAGTCGATGGCGCGCAACCTCGCGCATCAGGCGAACGCGATCTGGCCGCAGGAGCAGCGCCTGTTCGACCGTTACGATCTGCCGGATGCACCGCGCATCCTCGATCTGGGGTGCGGCACCGGCGAAATCACGCGCCGACTCGCCGAGCGCTATCCCCGCGCGCAACTGACCGGAATCGACATCCTCGAAGGCAATCTCGCGATCGCCCGGCGCGACAGTGCGGCGTTCGCCGGGCGCATCGTCTACGAGGTCGGCGACGCGTTCGCCCTGCATCATTCGGATGCGGAATTCGATCTCGTCGTATGCAGGCACATGTCGCAGGCGGTGCCGGATTTCCCGCAGGTGCTGGCCGAGATCACTCGCGTACTCAAGCCGGGTGGCTGGCTGCACCTGCTCTCGGAGGACTACGGCATGCTGCACATGCCGGTGGGCGCGCGCGATCCGGACCGATTCTGGAACGAGAATGCGGTGGCCTTCCTGCGTGGCATCGGCTGCGACGGGCGCATCGGCCGGCATTCGCCGATGCTGCTGGAAGCGGCCGCTTATCAGGAGGTCGCGATGGACTATGTCGTCGTCGATACGCTGCGCGTACCGCGACAGACCTTCGGCGGCATCCTGCGCGCCTGGCGCGACGGCTACGTCGAACCCCTGGCAGGCGCGAGCGGCCGCACGTCCGCGGAGGTGAGGGCCGATTTCGACGCGATCGTCGCCGCCATCGAAACGCCGCCGCAGTACGCGGTCTGGCAGGTACCGGTGATTTCGGGACGCAAGCCCGGCTCGCGCTGAGCGCGCAGGAGCCCACCGCCGGCGGGAGGTTCAGTGCCTGATCTCGATGGCGGGATGCTCGTTGAGCTTTCCGTCCGGCTCGATCACCGCGAAGTGCCTGCGGTCGGTGTCGAAAATGACGGGCACCGAATCCATGAACATTTGCCGGCGGATGAACTTGAGCTCCCAGCCGAAGCCTTCCAGCTCGGCGAGGGTCAGGCGTTGATCGTCATTGAGTTCGCGCTTCAGGGAATAGCCGGATTCCCTGACGGCATGCCGCTTCTCGTTCATCCTGGCATCTCCCTGGGCTGGGGCCGAACGACGGGCTTTCCATCCTACGACGATTGCGCGCGGAATCAAGCTGGGCAAGAGTAGCGACGATGAACATGCACGCGCTGCACTTCGACAACGCTTTCGTTCGC
>DATHOV010000296.1:0-4193 GCA_035484515.1 Lysobacteraceae bacterium | reverse complement strand
TTTGCTGTTCAGCCGGGTTCGTCGTCGTTGCCATGGGTGCGCCGCGTGAAGTTGACCTAACATTATATCGCAGCCGGTGGCCGGATTCCCAAGTACCTGATTGGAAAGGGGCAAGGGTGCGTTCAGTCGGTGCCGGTGCTGGCCTTGAGCAAAAAGGTGGCCGGGCCGTCGTTGACCAGTTCCACCTGCATATGGGCGCCGTAACGTCCGGTTGCAACCAGCGGATGACGCGCTTGCGCGATTTCGACCAGGCGATTGAACCAACGCAGACCTTCCTCGGGAACGGCCGCAGTCGAGAACCCGGGGCGCATGCCCTTGCGGGTATCGGCGGCGAGGGTGAACTGGCTGACCAGGAGCAGGCCGCCGCCGGTGTCGGCGAGCGAGCGGTTCATCCGGCCCTCGAAGTCGTCGAAGATGCGATAGCCGAGCAGGCGTTCGCAGATCCGCTGGGCCTGCAGCTCACCATCGCCGGGCTCAACCGCGACCAGCGCGAGCAGGCCCGGGCCGATCATGCCGACGGATTCGCCATCCACGCGAACCTCGGCACGGGTTACGCGCTGGATCAGGGTGAGCATGACTGGCACAGGCAGTGCATCGGAGCATGCTGCCAACGGAGGAAGGGAAAAGCGAGAGACGAATGGCGAGAAGCGAGCCAAAAAGAGCACTCCTCACCCTTCGTGCCGGCTTCTATAAACTCCGCCGATGCATTTCGCCGAGGTGGCCGGACTCCTGCTGTACCTTATCGCCGCTGCGATCGGCCGGCTGCCCTTGCGGGTGCTCGGCTGGTTCGGCGGCGCGACCGCATGGCTCGCGCGCGTGCTCGACGTCCGCGAAGCGCGGGTTGCGCGGCGCAACCTGGAATTGGTCTATCCGCAACGCGACGCGGCTGCGCGCGAGAGGTTGTTGCGGGACGTGCTGGGTGCGACCTTTCGCGGCCTGTTCGAGACCCTGCGCTTCTGGACGCGGGCCGAAAGCGACAACCTGCGCCTGATTGGAAACGTCTACGGCCAGCAAGCGTTCGATACCGCGCTCGCTTCCGGCCACGGCCTGATCATCGCCGCGCCCCACTATGGCAACTGGGAGTTGCTCAACCAGTGGCTTGCTGCGCAAGCGCCGATCGCGGTGCTATACCGGCGGCCCGAACATCCCTCGGGCGAGGCTTTCCTGCGCCGCGTGCGCGGACGCACGAACGTGCGGCAATTGCCCGCCGAGGGGGCGGCCATGCGCGGCCTGTTCAAGACGCTCGCGGCCGGCGGCATGGTCGGCATCCTGCCGGATCAGCAGCCCAAGGGAGGCGATGGACTGTGGGCACCGTTCTTCGGCATCGCCGCGCTGAGCATGACCCTGCTGCCGCGGCTCGCGCAGCGAACCGGCGCTACCGTGCTGTTCGCGATCGCCGAGCGTCGCTCTGACCCTGAGCAATCGGGCGGCATCCGCTTCGACGTGCACCTGATCCCCGCGTCCCCAGCCCTGCATGGCGAGGACCTGCAGGCCGCGGTCGCAGCGATGAACGCCGACGTGCAGGCGATCGCCGAACGCGATCCCACGCAATACCAGTGGACCTACAAACGCTACACCCTGAGGCCGCCCGGATCGGGCGAAGGCACGCCCTACCGATGAGCGCCCGATGACAACCAGGCTGCCGCTGTCGGGGGTGGCAATCGCGAAGAACGAGGCCGGACGTATCGGGCGCTGCGTCGCGTCGATGGCGGCGGTGTGCGCCGAGGTGGTGGTGCTCGATTCGGGTTCGACCGACGGCACGGCGAGTGAAGCGCAAGCAGCTGGCGCCCGCGTGATCCAGCAGGACTGGCTCGGCTTTCCCGGGCAGAAGAATGCCGCGATCGCGCAGGCCACGTGGCCGTGGGTGCTGTTGCTCGATGCCGACGAGTGGCTGGGCGAAGGGGCCGAAGCCGCCTTGCGCAAACTGTTCGAGAGCGGCGAGGTCGAGCGCGCGGATGTCTGGCGACTGGAGCGCCGTACCCATTTCCTCGGCACGGTGCTCAACCATGGTGGCTGGGGGCGCGAGGCGGTCGAACGACTGTTCCGCAACGACCTGCGCTACCGGCCCGCCGAGGTGCACGAGCGCCTGGGCCTGGAGGGGCGGCGCATCACCGGTGCGCGCGTGCGCATCGAGCACGACACCGCGCGCTCGCTCGAGGACTACCGCGGCAAGCTCGCGCGCTATGCGCAACTGTGGGCTCGCCAGAAACGCGCGGAAGGCCGTCACGCCGGCGCCCTCGCCGCTCCGCTCCATGCGGCCGCGTACTGGCTGAAGAACTACCTGCTGCGTGGCGGCTTCCTCGACGGCGGGATGGCACGCGTCTATCACGCCTGTCACGCGCATTACGTCTACGACAAGTACCGATGCCTGCGCGCGATGCCGCGCGATTGACGGAGCCGAGTCCGGGCACGCGCCGGACTCGGTGAGATGAAAATGGGCACGACAGCCCATTTTCAACATCCCATTAAGTACCATCCACGCCACATGAGCCTGCCCGATCATCACCTCGACCTCGGATGCGGTGCGCATCCGCGCAATCCCTACCAGCGCGGACGCCTGTCCGGGATCGACATCAGGCCGATGCCGGAGGCACGGGGGTTCGACCATCGGGTCGCCAACCTGGTGCTGCAGCCGATTCCGTTTCCGGACGACAGTTTCGGCTCGGTCTCGGCCTTCGACTTCATCGAGCACGTGCCGCGCATCCTGGCGACGCCGGACGGCAACGACACGATGTTTCCGTTCGTGCGGTTGATGCAGGAGGTCTGGCGCGTGCTCGCGCCGGGCGGGCTGTTCTACGCACTGACGCCGGCTTTCCCGAGTCCCGAGGCCTTCGTCGACCCGACCCACGTCAACATCGTCACCGACCAGACCCACGCGTATTTCTGCGGTGTGGAGCCGCTTGCGCGGATGTACGGTTTCGCGGGGCGATTCGGAGCTCGTCGCGCCGAGTGGGTCCATGCCGTCGATGCCTACAGCACGATTCCGGGTTCGCCCGAGAATCGCAGGCCGCCGACCGTGCCGCAGCACATCGCGCACGGACTGCGCTCGGTCTCGCGGCACCTGCGCGGTCGCGCCGACCGGGATCGCAAGGCGCATCTGTTGTGGGAGCTGGAGGCGATCAAGGATCGCGCCGGGCGATGATCGCTGCTTTCATCGGCCTGTCTGTCGCGCACGGAGCGGCGCATCTGCGGCCAGGAATCGCGTCCGCAGCGACGGTGTGCGCATGACGGCGCCGGACGCACGCATTGACCTTCGCGAGGTCAGCCTGGTTTGCGTGGAGACCCGGCGGCATGCCCTGGCCATTGCGGCAATGCAGCGCTGCATGCGCCAGGCGCGTTTCGCCGAATGCCTGCTGTTGAGCCCGCAGGCGCCGGCGCTGCCGGACGGGATCCGGCACGCGGCGATCCCTGGGATCGACGGCATCGCCGGCTATTCCGATTTCATGGTCAGGCGCCTGGGCGATTGTTTCGGCGCGAAGCACGTCCTGGTCGTGCAGTGGGATGGTTTCGTCCTCGACGCGGGTTGCTGGGACGAGCGCTTCCTCGACTTCGACTACATCGGCGCACCCTGGATGGATGCGCAGCGCACGGTCGGCAATGGCGGCTTCTCGCTGCGTTCGCGGCGGCTGTGCGATGCGCTGCGTGAACTTGCGCCTGTATCGACGCATCCCGAAGACCTGCGCATCTGCATCGACCTGCGGCCGCAGCTCGAAGCACACGGCGTCCGCTTCGCGCCGACCGCACTCGCCGAACGCTTCGCCTGGGAGGCACCGCCGCCGCCATTCCTGACCTTCGGCTTCCATGGCCTTTTCAACTTCCATCGGGTGATGTCCGAGCACGAGCTCGTCGATTTCCTGCGTGCCTGCGATGACGACATCCTGTACTCGGTCCCGGCGCGGCGCCTGCTCAAGGGCGCCTACGCCACGGGATTTCGCGAGGCCGCGCGCGCGATCCATCGGCGGCGGATGTCGGGGTCGCCGACGATGCGGCTCGACGCGCTCAAGCTCAAGGCCTTCGCACTCCTGCGGCGCGGACTCCAGTCGGGTTGAACCGTGCTGCGGGCGGAGGTGGCGTGCGGACGCCCCTGATTCAACGACCTGCGTCGTCCCTCGCACCGCCGACCCGGAACTCCGCCAAGGCATCGACCAGGCTTGCGCGGAAGCTGCGGTCGCTCGCGAGGAAATGCCGGCGTG
>DATHOV010000295.1:0-6388 GCA_035484515.1 Lysobacteraceae bacterium | reverse complement strand
ATTGAGCAGCGATTCCTTCGTGTTGTAATTCAGCGCCGAGCCGTCGAGCCTGAGCACGACTCCGCCGGCCGCTTCCAGCACGCACTGCGCGGCGGCGGTGTCCCATTCGGAGGTCGGGCCGAAGCGTGGATAGACATCGATGCGGCCTTCGGCGATTCGGCAGAACTTCAGGGACGAACCCATGCCGATGCGTTCGGTCGCGCCCATCTTCTCGAGCGCTGCGGCGGTGCGCGCGTCCAGGTGCGAGCGGCTCGCCGCGACGCGCAGGGGGTTCGGTGCGGGCTGCTGCGTCATCAGGGCGACGTCGCTCGCACCGTCGCGCACGAAGGCGCCGACGCCGCGTTCGGCGTGCACGAGGTAGTCGAGCGCCGGTGCGTACACGATGCCGAGTACGGAGGCATGCCCCTCGATCAGGGCGATGTTGACGGTGAACTCGCCGTTCTTCTTGATGAATTCGCGGGTGCCGTCGAGCGGATCGACCAGCCAGTAACGCGACCAGCCGCGGCGCACGCTCCAGTCGGTCGCGGCCGATTCCTCCGACAGCACGGGAATGTCGGGCGTCAGCACGGCCAGTCCTTCGCAGATGATCCGGTGCGAGGCCATGTCGGCGGCGGTGAGCGGGGAATCGTCGGCCTTTGCCTCGACGTCGAAGTCCTGCGCGTAGACGTCCATGATCGCCGCGCCGGCCTTGCGGGCGATGGCGATGCAGCTTTCGCGCAATCCGCTCATGCGGCTTCTCCATGCGGCGCGGATGCGCGCCGCGCGAGCAGTTCGCGGACGATGAACAACGCCGCCAGCGAGCGGCCCTCCGAGCAATCCTCGCGCAGCATCAGCGCGTGCAGCTGGTCCAGTTTCCAGGGCACCACTTCGATCTCCTCGGGTTCGTCGCCGGGCAGGCGTTCGGGGTACAGGTCCTCGGCGAGGACCAGGTGGGTCGCGAATTCCATGTAGCTCGGCGACAGCGCGAGCGAGCGCAGCAGGCGCAGCCTGCGTGCGCCGAAGCCAGTTTCTTCCTTCAGTTCGCGGTTCGCCGCCTGCTCGGGCGTTTCGCCCGGATCCATGCGGCCCTTCGGCAGGCCGATTTCGTAGCGATGCATGCCGCAGGCGTATTCGCGCACGAGCAGGATCGTCTCCGGATCGGGCATCGCGGCGATGATCACCGAGCCCGGGCCGCGCGCGCAGACGCGACGGTAGCTGCGGCGCTCGCCGTTGGCGAATTCCAGGTCGACTTCCTCGACGCGGCGGTCGCCCTCGTCGTGCGCGTGCACGGCGTGCACCTTCGGCAAGGTCCGTTCGGGCCAGTCGGCATCTCGCGCATCCACCATGTCGTCGTTTCCACCTCAGATGTCGAACGCCTCCGCCGGGCGAATGCCGTCCGGCGGTTGTCCGGAAGATTCGATGCGATCGTGCCGGGGATGACCGCCTGCGAACGCGGGCTTCTGGCTGCGCGGCCATTATCCCGCGAGTTGCGGCGCATGGACATGGGCGAAGCGTGACGTGATGATGCCAGCATCGACACGAAGGGACCTTCAACGCGATGGAAACCGGGTTTTCCGCGAATGCCGGCTGGATCGCACGCGACCTGGCGGTGCTGTGGCATCCGTGCACGCAGATGCACGACCACGGCGATGGCCGGCTCCAGACCAGCCGGCTCCAAACCAGTGCGATCCCGCTGCTGCCGATCCGTTCGGCCGAGGGCGCGTGGCTCACCGACATGCAGGGACGGCGCTATCTGGATGCGGTATCGAGCTGGTGGACGTGCCTGTTCGGGCACCGCGACCCGCGCCTGGTGGCCGCGCTGAAGACGCAACTGGATGAGCTCGACCACGTCCTGCTGGCGGGTTTCGGCCATGCGCCGGCGATCGAGCTCGCCGAGGAACTGCTGCGGGTGGCGCCGCCGGGACTGGCGAAGGTGTTCTACGCCGACAACGGCTCGGCCGCGGTCGAAGTCGCGCTGAAGATGGCCTTCCACTTCCATCGCAACAACGGCGATGCGCGGCGCACGAAGTTCATCGCGCTGACGGGCGGCTATCACGGCGAGACGCTGGGTGCGCTCGCGGTGACCGACATTCCGCTGTATCGCAGGATCTACGCGCCCTTGCTGCTGGAACCGGTCTTCGCGCCATCGCCGGACGCGTACCTGGCCGAACCCGGCGAGGATGCCGAAGACTGCGCACTGCGTGCAGCCGATGCGCTGCGCGTGCTGCTCGAAGCGCGAGGCGGGGACGTCTGCGCAATGATCGTCGAGCCGCTGGTGCAATGCGCCGGCGGCATGCGCATGCACCATCCGCGCTACCTCGCCGAAGCGAGGAAGCTCTGCGATGCGCACGGCGTGCTGCTGATCGCCGACGAGATCGCGGTCGGTTTCGGCCGCACCGGCAGCCTGTTCGCCTGCGAGCAGGCGTCGGTGACGCCGGACTTCCTGCTGCTGTCGAAGGGACTCACCGGCGGCATGCTGCCGCTGTCGGCGGTGCTGACGAGGCAGCGCATCTTCGATGCGTTCTATGCCGAACATGCCGCGCAGAAAGCCTTCCTGCATTCGCACAGCTACACCGGCAACCCGCTGGCGTGCAGCGCCGCGCGCGCCGTGCTGCGCGTGTTCGCCGACGAACCGGTCGTCGAACGCAACCGCGCGACCGCCACGCGCATGGCCGAACTCGCCGCGCCGCTGACCACGCATCCCCACGTCGCACAGGTGCGGCAGACCGGGATGATCCTGGCGATCGAACTCGCGGCCGATGCGCGAACGCGGACGCCGTTCGACGCATCCGAACGTCGCGGACTGCGCGCCTACCGGCATGCGCTCTCGCGCGGCGTTCTGCTGCGCCCGCTCGGCGACGTGCTGTACTGGATGCCGCCGTACTGCGTCGGCGAAGACGAACTGTCGCTGCTCGCAGCCATCACCGCCGAGGCGATCGAGGCGGCCTGCAGTTCGATTCGGCACTTTGATGTTTGAAGTGCCGAATCAACAGGGTCGCATGGCAGAATCGCAGGGATGACCCGGTCGGCGATGAGCGAGGGCAGGACATGAGAATCCCGCGCGTGTTCCTTGCCCAGCCGTTGCGCGCAGGCGACACGATCGAGCTGCCGTCATCGGCCTGCGAACACCTGCTGCGCGTGATGCGGCTGCCCGAGGGTGCGTCGCTGGTCCTGTGCAACGGCGACGGTATGGATTACCGCGCGCGGCTTGCCGAGGTCGGCAGGCGCAGCGCATGCGCGCACGTGCTCGATGCCGCGCCGAATCTTGCCGAGTCGCCGTCGCGGATCGTGCTCGCGCAGGCGCTGGCGCGAGGCGAGAAGATGGACTGGGTGATCCAGAAGGCGACCGAACTGGGCGTCGCGGCGATTGCGCCGATCATCACCGAACGCACCGAAGTGCGACTCGACAGCGAGCGCGCGAACCGCCGCCTCGCCCACTGGCAGGGCGTCGCCACGGCTGGCTGCGAGCAGAGCGGGCGCTCGTGCGTTCCGGATATCGCCGAACCGCAGACGCTGGCCGCGTACCTTGCGGGCGTGGCAGCCGGGACGATCAGGCTGGCGCTGGATCCGGAGGGCGAACCTCCATCGGGTATTTCCGAACTCCACGACGAGCACGCGCCGCGGGCGACGATCCATCTCGTGGTGGGACCCGAAGGCGGCCTGTCCGATCGCGACCTCACGCAATTGCGCGCGGCTGGATTTCGCGGGCTGCGGCTGGGGCCGCGCATCCTGCGCACGGAAACCGCGGGCCTGGCGGCCCTGGCCGTGCTGCAGGCGAAACTGGGAGACCTGCGTTAGGCGGCAGCCATCGTGCCGGCATGCTGAAGCACGCCGGCGATCTGCGCCTCGATGTTTGCAAGATCCGGCACCACGCATTCGTCGCCGTGGAAGTTCGCTTCGAGGTAGATGCCGTCCGGCAGGGCGGCATCGCGCGCGGAGGTTTCGGTCAGTTCGTTGTCGGCGATCGTGATCAGTCGCGGGAATCCCTGGGTCAGCACCGCGAAGTACGGCATCTTCGCGTGGTTGCCCACGCCCTTGAGCACGGCGACCTTGGCGCCCAGCGAGGCGGCTTCGGCCGACCAGCCGACCATGCGCGAGTAGGACACGATCGGCAGTCCCCAACCACGCCAGCGCACGCGTCCGAGCAGCCAGGCCGGGGCGTTCGCCACCGGTTCCGGGTTCGAATAGGTGATGACTTCGGCGACCGTCGCGTTGGGCAGCATCAATTTGCCGCCGGTGACGGAAATCAGCACGCCGCGGATGTCCTGGCTGACGGTAGTGTTCATCGTTTCGTGTCCCGTAATTCGCCGTTCATCGGGCGTGGCTCATGCATGCCGCTCGGACCGCACGAGGCTGCTCATTTCGCATTCACGCGTTCGACTGCCCTCTCGGCCAGGTTGCTGGGCGAACCGGAAGCCAGGCCCTGGCCTTCGAGTGCGGCCGTGGCGGTACTGTCGAAGCAGGTCGCCGATGTCTGTACCAGCACCGTGCCTCCATTCGCCTTGTGGTTACGGGCGAATTCGACGATGACCGGCTCGGCGCCGCTGAGCACCACGAGCACGGTGCCCGGATGCTTGAGCGAGGGGGCCAGTGCGTGGCTCGGGCTGGGGCTGCCTTCGTTGATCCACCAGTCCTCATCGTCGTGTACGCCCATGCGCACGCCCATCACGCCGACTTCGCCAGCCCTGGCCAGTTCGCCCGGCTTGGGCAGGTAGACGGGCAACTTGGTGGACTTCGCCAACTGCTGTGCGAGGCGGTCGTGCTTGCCGGCATCGAGGTGCTGCCACAGCAGCACCGGCACGGTCAGTCCCGACGGCAGGCCGCCGAGGAACTGGCGTACCGAATCGGGTCCGCCCAGTCCGGAGATGATCGCGATGATTCCTTTGGCGGGCAGGACCGTCTTCTTCTCGCCGACTCCTTGCGCACCGAGTCGATGGTGCTGCTCGACCGCTTCGAGGGGTTCGAGTTCGAAGCGACTGACATCGATGGTGATCACGGGTTCGGCCGGCTTGGACACCCGCGGCAGGAGAACAGGAACATCCTCTCCCAGCAACGAGAGTTCGACCTTGGCCTGTGCCTGTGCGGCAGGAGCGGGTCCCGTCGGCTGTGCGGCAGAAACCGCCCCATTTGCGGCAGCGGGTTGCACTGGCGGCGGTTTATTGAAGCCGGATGCCTCCGCCGCATGCGCATTCAACAGGTCGTCCAGGCTCGGCGCGGGAGCCGCGCGCGTCCTTGTTCTCTCCGCTTCGAAACTTGCGTTGAGCGCGGCAAAAGCCGCGTCGTCATCGAGCGTGGATGCGGCTGCGTCTCCCGGAGCGGGCTGCGGCAGGCGTTCCGCATCCGGACTCACCGGCGGCAGCACGTTGTCGCGACCGAGAACCTTGGCGGCGAGGTGGCGCGCCCATCGCGCGAGATCCCAGCCGCTCAGGCGGCGGGTCACGTCGGCGTCGTCGAAGATCACGGTCGCGTCCGGATCGTCGAAGAGGGGCTGCCAGCGTTCGAGACGGCCGGAATCGGTGCCTTCGTCGATGCTCACCAGCCAGACGTCCGGCTTCTGCTGCCGGAGCTGGACCGGATCGAGCTGGTCGAAGTCGCCAACGGCGAGGGTATGCGCGCCGAGTTCGTTCAAAGCGTTCAGCAGTTGCTGCTGCGCTTCGCCGGCGGCGCCGAGGATCACTACGCGGGGGGTCGTGTCAGCCATCGTGATGCACCGGGTTGAGCAGTTCGAACACGTTACGCATCAATTCGGCTTCCTGATATGGCTTGCCCAGATAACGGTTGACGCCGATTTCGAATGCGCGCTGGCGATGCTTTTCGCCGGTACGCGAGGTGATCATGATGATCGCCACGTCGCGCAGGCGTGGATCGTTGCGCATGTGGGTCGCGAGCTCGTAGCCGTCCATGCGCGGCATCTCGATGTCGAGCAGCATCAGGTCCGGCACGGTATCGACCATCTTCTCGATCGCATCGACGCCATCCTTCGCCGCGAGGACTTCCATGTTGTTGCGTTCGAGCACGCGGCCGGTGACCTTGCGCATGGTGATCGAGTCGTCCACGACCATGACCAGCGGGATGCGCCGGACTTCCGGCACGGCTTCGACGACCGGCGCCTCGGGCTCGAGATGTATTGCCGCCGCGCGCCGCACCAGCGGCACCACGTCGAGGATCACCATCACGCTGCCATCGCCCATGATGGTCGCGCCGAAGATGCCCGGGATCGAACTGACCTGCGGGCCGACCGGCTTGACCACGATCTCGCGGCTGCCCAGCACTTCGTCGACGCAGATCGCCGCGCGAACGTCGCCGGAGCGCGAGAGCAGCAAGGGCATCTGCAGGCTCGTCGCCGCCTTGGCCGGTGCGCTGCCGAGCAGGTGCCCGAGGTCGTGGATGGCGTATTCCTCGCCCGCGT
>DATHOV010000294.1:0-9655 GCA_035484515.1 Lysobacteraceae bacterium | reverse complement strand
GAGTTCAAGCGTTTCTTCGCGTCGGGCATCGCCAACGAGAGCGGTGGCGCAGCTTCGAGCACCGCCATCCAGGCCATGATCCGCCGCCTTGTGGACGCCGAGGATCCGCGCAAGCCGCTGTCCGACGCGCGCCTGGCCGAGGAGCTCAAGAGCGGCGGCGTCCCCGTGGCGCGGCGCACGGTCGCCAAGTATCGGGAAGCGCTGCGGATACCGCCGTCCCACGAACGTCAGCGGCTCTGAGACGGCGTTCATCCGAGGATTGGCCGCCAGGTGCAACCGGGCGTTCCCCGCGCAACAATGGCCGCGGCAGTCGTCCGCCGAACCGGGTCGCAACGCGCCTCTTCCCCACACGGCCGAAACTTGCGACTCTGGGCATGGCGCCCCCGGCGCCGCAACGCCACCAGCAGGAGAATCCCATGCGCATCGAGACCAGCGGCCATCAGATCGACGTCACTCCGGCACTGAGGGACTACGTCAACGCGAAGTTCGAGCGCCTCGGCCGGTATTCCGACGGCGATCTCGACATCCACGTGATCCTCAGCGTGGCCAAGGTGCTGCACAAGGCCGAGGCCAAGATCGGCGCGCCCGGCGCCAGCCTGTTCGCCGAATGCGAAGCCGACACGATGTACGCCTCCATCGATCTGCTCGTCGACAAGCTCGATCGCCTGCTGGACAAGCACAAGGGCAAGCAGACCAAGCACCACCGCGGCGAAGCCGCGGCACGGAACGAAAGCTTCGGTTGATGGCATGACCGACCGCCCAGGCTTCCGCCCATGAACAAGATCGCCGCCCGCGAGCTGTTCGAACAGTTGCGCGAGCGGCTCGGCCTGCGCTGGGTGGGTGGCCGCGCGGGCGAGAATCGCTTCGTCGACGCGACGGCGACCGTTTCGCGGCGTCCTTCGCTGGCGGGCTATCTCAACATCATCTATCCCAACCGGGTGCAGATCCTCGGCAGCGAGGAACTGGCCTGGCTCGACACGCTCGACAACCGCCAGCGCTGGGAAACCCTGCAGAAGATCGTCAACTTCAGCCCGCTGGCGATGGTGATCAGCAAGGGCCAGGCCTGCCCGGCCGACCTGCGCGAAGCCGCCGAGGACTCGAACACGCCGCTGTGGGTCTCGCCGCGTCGCGGCCACGAGTTGCTGAACCTGTTGCAGTACCACCTCGCGCGCGTCCTCGCACCGCAGACCACGCTGCACGGCGTATTCATGGAAATCTATTCGATCGGCGTGCTCATTACGGGTGAATCAGGCTCTGGCAAGAGCGAGCTCGCGCTGGAACTCATCTCGCGCGGGCATCGCCTGGTCGCCGACGATGCTCCGCAGTTCACCCAGATCGCGCCGGACGTGCTCGACGGCACCTGCCCCGATCTGCTGCAGGACCTGCTCGAACTGCGCGGCCTGGGCGTGCTCAACATCCGCGAGATGTTCGGCGATACGGCGGTGAAGCGGAACAAGTATCTGCGCCTGATCGTGCACCTGCAGCGGTTGCGCCACGACAGCGCTTCCGACGGCATGGATCGGCTGACCGGCGACGTCGGCAGCCGCCGCGTGCTCGACCTCGACGTTCCGCAGATCACCCTGCCGGTGGCGCCGGGCCGCAACCTCGCCGTGCTCACCGAAGCGGCGGCGCGGCTGCACATCCTGCGCATCAAGGGCATCGATCCGGGCGCGGCCTTCCTCGCGCGGCACACCAAGTTCCTGCAACGCGGCGACGGCGCATGAGCGAAACGAACACGCCATCAAGTACGCCCCAGTCCGCCGACAAGCCGGTCCTGATCGTGCTGAGTGGGCTTTCGGGCTCCGGCAAGTCGGTCGCCCTGCGCACGCTGGAAGATCTCGACTTCAACTGCGTCGACAACCTGCCGGCCGCGCTGCTGCCGGACTTCGTCCGCTCGGTCGCGGCGAGCGGCGATCCGCACCCGCGCCTGGCGGTCGGCATCGACGTGCGCAACCGCGACGCCTATCTCACCGAGATGCCGCAGTGGCTGTCGGTGGTCGGGTCGCTCGGCTTCGACCATCGGCTGGTTTTCTTCGACACCACCGACCATGTGCTGCTCAAGCGCTACTCGGAAACCCGCCGCCGGCATCCGCTCAGCCGCACGGGTCTGGCGCTCGCCGACGCGATCGCGCTCGAGCGCAAGATGCTCGCGCCGGTGCGCGCGGTCGCCGACCTGATCATCGACACCAGCGAGCTCAACGTGCACCAGTTGCGTCGCCAGGTCATCACTGAACTGGGCATGCAGGCACGACAGGGGCTCTCGGTGCTGTTCGAGTCCTTCGCCTATCGCCGCGGACTGCCGGCCGATGCGGACTTCGTGTTCGATGCTCGCGCGCTGCCGAACCCGCATTGGGACGCACGCCTGCGGCCGCTGTCCGGACGCGACGACGCAGTGCGCGAGTACCTCGAAGCGCAACCCGACGCGCAACGCTTCCTCGCCCAGGTCATCGCCTTTGTGGACGACTGGCTGCCGTACTTCGAAGGCGGCACGCGCAGCTACGTGACCATCGCCTTCGGCTGCACCGGCGGCCGCCATCGCTCGGTGTACCTCGCCGAGCAACTCGCGAAGCACGTCCGCGCGAGCGGGCGCGAGGACGTGCTGACCTTCCATCGCGAACTGGAGTAGCGGCATGCCTGTCGGCGTACTCCTCGTGACCCACGACGGCATCGGCAGCTCGCACCGCGCCGCGGCCGAGCGCCTGCTCGGACGGCTGCCGCTGGCGGTGGGCGTGTTCGAGCTGCACTACGACGCGCCGCTGGAAGTCGCCCTGCCCCAGGCCAGCGCGACCCTGCGCAAGGTCGATTCCGGCGACGGCGTCCTCGTGCTCACCGACCTGTACGGTGCCTCGCCGAGCCGGCTGGCAAAGGATCTCTCGCAACTCGGCACACCGGTGCGACGGGTTTCGGGACTCGCGCTGCCGATGTTGCTGCGCGTGCTCAACCATGCCGAATGCGGCCTGGACGAGCTTGCGAAAATCGCCGTCAGCGGTGGACGCAATGGGGTCGTTGCGGATGACGCGTGAATGGTGAATCGCGAATGGTTGAGAGCAACAGCAGAATGCCATGCTGGCCACCAGACTTCCCGGAGCGACCGATTCCCGACTCCTGTCTTTAACGGTTCACGATTCACCATTCACTCTTCACCATTCACGCTTCACCACGAGACCCGCCATGCTCGAACGCGAGATCACCATCACCAACAAGCTCGGCCTGCACGCACGGGCCTCGGCCAAACTCGTGCAGGTGCTCTCCGGATTCCGTTCCGAGGCCTTTCTCGTGCGCAACGGCCGCGAGGTCAATGCCAAGAGCATCATGGGCGTCTTGCTGCTCGCCGCCGGGGTGGGCAGCTCGGTAATCCTGCGCACGAACGGCGAGGATGAAGCCGCCGCGCTCGACGCCGGCGCGGCGTTGTTCGCACGCAATTTCGACGAGGGCGGTTGATGCGGCTGGCGCTCGCCGGCCAGGGCGCATCGCGCGGACTTGCGCTCGGCCGCGCCCGCCTGCGCCTGGCGCATGCGCTCGACACCCGCGAGCAAATCATTCCGCACGCCGAGGTCGAGGCCGAACTCGCGCGCCTGCACGCCGCGCTCGATGCCGCGCGCGAGGAACTGAAGGGATTGCGCGACCGCCTGCATGGCGCGCTGGCGCACGAACTCGGCGAATTCCTCGACATCCACGCGCTGATCCTCGACGACCCCGAATTGCTGCACGGCCTCGACGCGCTCGTGCGCACCGGCCACTATGGCGCGGAATACGCGCTGAAGCTGCAACGCGACCGACTGGTCTCCGTGTTCGACGGCATGGAGGACCCTTACTTCCGCAGCCGTCGCGAGGATATCGAACACGTGGTCGGGCGCGTACGTGCGGCCCTGCATCGTGGCTCGGAGACCCCGCACGCAGGCATCGCCGGCGAGATCCTGGTGACCGACATGGTCGGCCCGGCCGAGCTTGCGCAGTTGCAGGCGCAGGGCGTGGTCGCGATCGTGACGTCCACCGGCAGCATGCTCTCGCACAGCGCGATCCTCGCGCGCAGCGTGCACATGCCGCTCGTGGTCGGCTCGCACGACGCGCTCGCGCGCATCAACGACGGCGACGCGCTGATGGTGGACGGCAGCACCGGCGAGGTGATCCGCGAGCCCGACGCCGCCGACCTGCGCCGCTACCACCAGCGCGAACGCGCGCTGCTGCGCGAGAACCGCACGCTGCAGAAATTGCGGCAAGCCGAAACCCGTACCCGCGACGGCGTGGACATCCGCCTGTTCGCCAACGCCGAATCGCGCGCGGATGTCGCCGAAGCGCACGCTCTCGGCGCGGCCGGCATCGGGCTTTACCGCACCGAATTCCTGTTCCTGCAGCGCCATCAGTTGCCCGACGAGGACGAGCAGTTCCGCGTCTACCGCGACCTCGTGCTCGGCATGAACGGTCGCCCGGTCACGATCCGCACGCTCGACCTCGGCGCGGACAAGGCCGACGGCACCGGGGTGGTGCTGCAGGGCGAACCCAACCCCGCGCTGGGCCTGCGCGGCGTGCGCCTGTCGCTGGCGCGCCGGCCGCTGTTCGACGTGCAGTTGCGCGCGATCCTGCGCGCCTCCGGCTACGGCGCCGTGCGGATCCTGGTGCCGATGGTCACCCGCCGCGAGGAGATGGTCGCCGTGCGCGCGCTGGTGCATGCCCATGCACGCGAACTGCGCACCGAAGGCCACGAGATCGGCGAGCATTTCGATATCGGCGCGATGATCGAGGTGCCGGCGGCAGCGCTATCGCTCGATGGCTTCGTCGACCAGGTCGACTTCGTCTCGATCGGCACCAACGACCTGATGCAGTACACGCTCGCAGCCGATCGCGACAACGAGGCGTTGTCCGACCTCTACTCGCCCCTGCATCCGGCGTTCCTGAGGCTGCTCCACGAGATCATCGCTCTGGGCATCCGCCGCGACCTGCCGGTGGCGGTCTGCGGCGAGATGGCCGGCGACATGCGCTTCACCCGGCTGCTGCTGGCGCTGGGCCTGACCGATTTCAGCCTGCACCCATCGACCCTGCTGGAAGTGCGCCAGGTCGTGCGCGACAGCGACCTGCGCGAGTTGCGCACGCGCGTGCGTACCCTGCTGCGCGCGCGCGATCGCGAGCAGATCGAACGCTGGCTGCTCGAGGGCCTGGCGCCGAAACGCCAGCGGTGATTCGAAGGACGGCCGATCCCCTTCTCCGACGAACAAGTAAAGCTAGGGGCAAGGCTTCGGGCCGGCCTGCAAGGCGCCCAGCAACTGTCCGTTCTGTCGATCGAGCAGCAGGAACCACATCCCGGGCGTGACCCAGTCGCCGGTCTCGGCGCGTGCCTTGTTGTCGTTGCTGCGCGCGAACAGCGCACCCGTGGGCGAACCGATGCGCACATCGGTCTTCGGCGTGTCCTTCGAGCCCACCGTCCAGGTCAGCTCCGCGCTGTAGTGCGTCGTCGGCTTGCAGTCCGGCGCGGCCGGTGGATCCAGCTTCAAGGTCACGCCTTCGCTGGTGAAGGCATGCGTAGGCATCGCCGGCGGCGGATGGCTGCAAGCCGTGAGGGCGACTGACGCCGAGGCGATGACGATGGCGATGGTGGAAGGGCGCATGGGGACTCCAGGAAAGACGATGCAATGCGACGATGCGGTGGGACAAGCATCATCCGGATCAGCGATCATGGCCGAGTGGCCGGTATTCCGGTCTGTGCGGCATCGTCGACGCCAGCAATAATACCCGACCCGAGGAGTTTCCCGATGGCCGAGACCGCACGCCACGACAAGACCGCGCGTCAGCTCCGGCTGTTGTCGGAAGCGCTGGACACCGGTCGTCTGGGCCCGGTGCGGCGATTGGTCAACAGTCTTTCGCCGGCCGAGATCGGCAACCTGCTCGAATCGCTGCCGCCGACCCAGCGCAACGTGGTCTGGGGCCTGGTCGATCCGGAGGACGACGGCGAGGTGCTGGTGCACGTCGGCGACGAGGTGCGCGAAGGGCTGATCGCCGACATGGATCCCGACGAACTGGTCGCCGCCGTCGAGGACCTCGACATCGACGACCTCGCCGATCTGGTCGAGGACCTGCCCGACACCGTCATCGACGAAGTCCTCAAGTCGATGGACCGCGAGAACCGCGAGCGCCTCGAACAGGTGCTCTCGTATCCCGAGGACAGCGCCGGCCGCCTGATGAACCCGGACGTGGTCACCGTGCGCGCGGACGTGACCGTCGATGTCGTCCTGCGTTACCTGCGCCTGCGCGGCGAACTGCCCGAGCACACCGACCACCTTTTCGTGGTCAGTCGACGCCACCAGTACCTCGGACGCGTCGCACTGACCGCGTTGCTGACCCACGAATCGGCGACCCCGATCAACGAACTGATCGACGACGAACAACCGGCGATTCCGGTGCACACGCCAGCGTTCGAAGTCGCCAACCAGTTTTCCGACCACGACTGGGTTTCGGCGCCGATCATCGATGCGGGCAACATTCTGCTTGGCCGGATCACCATCGACGACGTCGTCGACATCATCCGCGAACAGGCCGAGCACCAGGCGATGGGCGCGGCCGGCCTCGACGAGGAAATCGACCTGTTCGCGCCGATCGCGCGTTCCGCGCGCAGCCGTGCGATCTGGCTCGGCATCAACCTGCTGACCGCGTTCCTCGCCTCGTGGGTGATCGGCAATTTCCAGCCGGTGCTGGAAAAAGTCGTCGCGACCGCGGTGCTGATGTCGGTCGTGCCGAGCATGGGCGGCATCGCCGGCACGCAGACGCTGACCATCATGGTGCGCGCGCTCGCCCTCGGCCAGGTAAGCATGGCCAATCTGATGCCGCTGCTGCGCAAGGAAGTCGCCGTCGGCCTGCTCAACGGCCTGCTGTGGGCGTTCGCGGTCGGCCTGGTCTCGCTGGGCGTGTATCACGACGTGCTGCTGTCGGTCGCCTTCGGCGCGGCGATGGTGATCAACCTGTGCATGGCCGCACTGGCGGGCGTGTTCATCCCGTTGATCCAGAAGCGCATGGGCATCGATCCCGCGCTCGCCGGCGGCACCATCCTCACCACCGTCACCGATTGCTGCGGTTACGCTTCCTTCCTCGGGCTGGCTACCCTGTTGCTGCTGCATCGCTGACACAGGGCCTTCTTCACATCGCGGGGACGACGCGCGTAGCAGCATTCCGGCCAATGCGATCCCGTGCCACCACCATCACACGGAAACATCATGCTCAGGAAATTCATCACCCTGCTCGTGCTCGCCGCGATGGCCGGACTGCTCATCTGGCAATACCGCGCGCAGTACGCCGCGTTGCAGAAACACCAGCAGCGCGAGCAGGCCGCGTCTGCGGTGCAGGTCAGCGAATCGCAGTTGCAGTGCAACCAGAAGGCGCTGGAGCGGTTCCGGCGGCTCGGTCTGGAAGGCGACGCGACGGCCAGCCACAAGGGCCACTTCAACACCGCGCTGAACCAGTGTTACATGCTGATCGAAAACTCCGAGTCGTCGCTGGATACCAACTGGAAACACATCACCCTCTACGACGGCGACGGCAAGGTCTTCGCGAGCTATGGATGGCACAGCGAAAACGGCGAGCAGGACGCCGACATACCGGCTTACACCTGCGATGTCGCACTGCCGTCCGGCGAGCATCAGACCTGCAAGACGGAAGAGGACTTCAGGAAACTCGTCGACGCCTACATGCAGTGAATGGCATCAAGCTTGAAGCCTGGGCGCATGAAGGAGCTTCCGGGGAACTGAAGACGGGGGCATGATCCAACGGCACCACCTTCACTTCGGACCAGCGATCGCATTTCATCTTTCACGCAGGACAAACGCGCGCACGTAGATGCTACGCGCATGCCGGCAGCCTGCCGGACGTCTCCGCGAGGAATCCATGCATCGCCGCACCCTGTTGCAATCCGTGGCCGCGCTCGCAGCGCTGCCGATGCTCGCCCCGCTCGCGCGCGCCGCGACGCAGATCGTCAATGTCGTCGTCCCGTCCTTGAACAAGCCGAAGGACGCATGGCGCAAGCTCCTGCCGCCGGCGGCCTATGCCGTGCTGTTCGAGGAGGCCACCGAACGCGCGTTCACCAGCCCGCTGCTCGACGAGCACCGCGACGGCACCTTTATCTGCGCAGCCTGCTTCCTGCCGCTGTTCCTGAGCAGGAACAAGTTCGACAGCGGCACCGGCTGGCCCAGCTTCACCCAGTCCATCGAAGGCCACACCGGCTTCAAGGACGACTTCCAGCTGGTCGAGAAGCGTACCGAATACCACTGCATCCGCTGCGGCGGCCACCAGGGCCACGTCTTCGACGATGGTCCGCCGCCGCGCGGCCAGCGCTGGTGCAACAACGGCGTCGCCCTGAATTTCGTTCCGAAAGGGCAGGCCCTGCCCGCATGGAGGACCTGAGCATGCGCAAGATCGGATTCCGCGCCACTCTCGCGCTGGCCTTGTCGGCGACCGCGCTCGCATGCGCCGGGCACGCGTTCGCCGCGAACGACGCTTCGAACATCACCCTGGTCAACACCGTCATGGATGCGAAGCTGGCGGTCGCGACCTTCGCCGGCGGCTGCTTCTGGACCATGGAACACGCCTTCGACGACGTGCCCGGCGTGGTCGTGGCGATCTCCGGCTACACCGGTGGCCACGTCGCCAACCCGAGCTACGAGCAGGTCTCGACCGGCACCACCGGCCACGTCGAATCGGTCGAGGTCCACTACGACCCGAAGAAAGTCACCTACACCCAGTTGCTCGACATCTACTGGCACCGCATCGACCCGACCCAGGTCGGCGGCCAGGCCTGCGACAACGGCGACGAATACCGCAGCATGATCTTCGCGCACGACGCGGTGCAGATGCGCCAGGCGGAGGCCTACAAGGACGCGCTCGAGCGTTCGCACCTGTTCAAGCAGCCGATCGCGGTGCGGATCGCCAGCGCCGGCCCGTTCTATCCCGCCGAGGAATACCACCAGCACTTCACCAAGAAGAATCCCGACTACTACGAGCGCTACCGCATCGGCTGCGGTCGCGACCGCCGCCTGCAGGCGGTCTGGGGTTCGCAGTTCGAGCAATACTGATCGACCGTCACCGATGCGGCGGATGCAGGTGGATCCAGCCGCGCTCGAACGCCCAGGCGACGCCGATGCAGACGATGGTCGCGACAGCCTGGTGCCATGGCAGCAACGGCAGCCGGATCGTCGCCATCGCCTGCACGGCATTCGCGAGCGCGGGTACGACGAACAGCAGCGCACCCACACCCATCGCGGCCATCAACAGCGCGACCAGCCAGTCCTCGAAACCGTCGCCGCGTTCGCGCCGCGCGGCCATCGCCGCCACGCGAGCGGCGAAATCGACCGGCAGTTGCGGCTCCAGCGGCTGCCGCAGCGCACGGACGACCAGCCGGTAGCGATCCAGGCGCGGATCGCTGCCTGCGGCGAGCCCTTCGCGTTCGGCGCGCTCGGCCTCGGCCTGCAGACGCAGGTCGCGATCGGCGGCTTGTTGATCGGGATCGTTGGCTTTCATGCGATCGCTCCCAGACGGGTTTCGAGTTGCTTGCGCAGGCGCTGGCGTGCGCGGAACAGGTAGTTCTTGACCGTGCCTTCGGGCAGCCCGGTGATCGCGCCGATCTCGAGGATGCCCAGCTCATCGAGATGATAAAGCGTCACCAGCGTACGTTGCA
>DATHOV010000293.1:0-19128 GCA_035484515.1 Lysobacteraceae bacterium | reverse complement strand
GACTGGGCTCTTGAGCAGCGGACGGATCCTCGCGACGAGGTCGTCCATGGTCATGATCCGCATGTCCGGGCCGTAGATGTGCCACGGGCTGGTCTGCACGGCGATCGAGAGCACCGCCGGGCGGTCGACGGTGGATTGCAGGTAGGCGTAGAGCTGCTTGGTGGCGTCCCTGCAGGTGCTGTCGCGGGGATCGCAGGACTCGACGAACACGCTGCCCTTGAGCGGCAGGGCCGAGGAACACGCGAGAGCGCCGGGACTGGCGAGAAGCAACGCGGCGGCGACTAGAAGCTTCATGGCATCTGGATGGCGCCGGCGCTTTGCGTCCGAAGATTGCAAGGTAGCGCTGGGCTTGGCGCGTGTCGAGCGGAGGGCGTGGATGGACGGGGCGGAAGTGCCCTCTTGCCTTCATCGTCATCCCGAGCACTTCTTGTCATCCCGAGCGGAGCGAGGAGGCGCTGCTCAACAGCGAAGCTGGTCATCTGTTACCCGACGGCACAGCAACTTCGAGATCCCTCGCTTCGCTCGAGATGACAACAATAGACTCAGGATGACAAGAACAAACTTGGGATGAAAACAATAAAGATGACTTGTTTCGCCCGGTTCTGACCCCAGACCGCCGGCGTCCTGACCGTTCCCGCTGCGGTCGAACCCTGCAACGCCCTGGTCGAGGCCAGGTCCGCAGCGGTCTTCACCTGTTTCGCGGCAGCCTTGACCGCTTTCGCTGCGGTCCTGACCCATTCTTCCGCCGTCCTGACCCATTCCGCCGCGATCATGGCCCATTCCGCCGTGGCCTTGCCCTTCTCTGCGCCGATCCAACCCTCTTCCGCTCCGATCCAACCCTCTTTCGCCCCGGACTGACCCTGCTCCGCTGCAGACCAGGGTTTGCATGTCGCAACCTCGCAGGTTGCGATGTCGACTTCGGGAAAGTACCGATCGATTCGGGTTTGCTCTTTTGCTTCTGGTCCTGGCGCGCGCGTCTTTGCCTGCTCCTCTGCGTCCTTCAGCAGCCCGGCCCCGCCCTTGCCCACGTCCGCACTCGACTTCGCCACAACCGCACACGAAGGTGGCGGTTTCGCCCGCGAAACGGCCAAGTCGACCCTGACTTGCCAACGTCGGGACCGGAAGTGGCAGCTTCGGATGCGGAATAACCTGCTACGGAGCGGAATGGGTCAAGAACGCAGCGAAACAAGCCAAGCCCGCAGCGATTCAGGTCTGGATTTCGCTGCGCGATCCGGCTTTTCGCGCGGCAGCGGGCCGGGATAGCGTTGTGGCGTCAGGGTTTCGGCGGACGCGATGGGCCTGAAGCGAAGCATGGCGCGGCTTCCGGCAGGTCGATCGCGGCCGGGGCCAGCGCTCGCGGGGGTTTGCGCAGGGCACACCGCGCCGATGCAAGGCCTGGCGCGGGGCGGACGTTTCGAGCGCCCTTCAAACCCAAGCCCGGCGCGGCTCGCACGATACCGTTCGCATCGGCACTAAAAAATAGAACTAATGGGGTACGTCCCCGTCATGCACGTCATGCGTTTCCGCGTTTGCGAGGCGATCGCGCGCACCGAACCGGACAGCCAGTTCGATCATCTCCTCGAAGAATGCGACTTTGGCAGCGGTGCTCAGGGCCATCCCGTCGCGCAGGTGGTTGCGCCGGGCGTCCTCGTACGTGCATTGCAGGGGGTCGGACATGGATCAATCCTGCGCCTGGCCGCTCTCCATCGCAATCTCGCGCAGGGCCTCGATGTCGTCGAGGTCCTTGCGACGTCCCGCGAGGCGCTTGAGCGCGATCAGATGGCGGATGGATGCGACGCGGATCGGAATGCCATCCAGGTCCTTGACCACCGCGTCGAACCAAAGAGTCGGAAAGTCCATGGGCTCTCGCACGAACACGTCGACGGATCGTTCCGGTTGGGTCGGGTCCCACAACTGGAACACGAGCATGTTTCGATTCTCGACCCAGTCTTCACGTTTCGCCGGATCGGCGAAGTCGCTCAGAGCAACAGGCAGGCGGGGTTGGAAGCCGATCGAGGCGAGCGCGTTCAATGCCTTCGTGCAATTCCCGCGCTCCAGGCCGATGACCAGATCGAGGTCGGCCGTCGCGCGCAGGTGTCCGTGAAGGATCACCGCAAGGCCGCCGACGACGACGTATCGAACGTCGGCGTCGGCGAGGACCTTGAAGATTTCGCGGAGGTTGAAGGCCAAGGTGGTCTCCCGAATCGCCGGCGGCATGCTTTTGACACGAACTGCAATTGCGATGTCCCCATTGAATGCCGAATTGGAATTGATGGGGTACGTCCCCGCCAAGTGTCTCGCCTTCTGGCGAAAGGGGCCAGAGCAAGAGTAAATGAAGGCACGGCAACTTCGAGATGACCAGCTTCGCTGTTGAGAAGCGCCTCCTCGCGTAGCCTGTCCTGAGCCCGTCGAAGGGCTCGGGACGACAACAAAGGTATGTGCTGTACCGAACAGAGCAGGCCAATCCGGCCGGACTACTGTGGCGCTGTCGGCATTGCACTGGAATCGGAATGGATCAGAAAAGGACGACCCGCCCACCGGGCGATTGCGCGTGCCGGCATCATGCACGCCTGGAAACAAGGGCAAACAACTCGTGCACGGTTGCGGATACGCTGCCGTCCCTGGCCCGACAACCGCCAGGAATCGCAGGAGGGAATGACTGGACGCATCCGGGCCGGAGCGCACGATGAACGTCCCCTTCCGAAAATGCTGCAGGTGCTGCCATGCGAGGCTCAAGGCGACACCGACCGATCTGCTCCCGAAAGTCGTTGGACGGCCCCAGGTCCGATGCTCGCGCTGCGGCCACGTCACAAAATTGTCGCTGCTCGTGACGGCCGCGTCGTTTGCCGCAGGAGCAGGCATTGGCGCAGGCACGGCGTTCGTGTGCAACCACGCCCTCTCGGGGACGATCGCCGCAATGCCGCTGGGCGCCACAGCGATCCTGCTTTCGATCGGAATTGCCGCGGGCCTGGCGGGCTACATCGCGTTCGCCGCATCCTGCTACATCATCCATTTCAACTGGACCCTGTTGAACGGAGCAGAGTGAAAATTCGGGTCAGGTTCCGCAGACAAACGGGTTCGAGACAAACGGGTCGGAGAACATTTCCACTCCGAATTGATGGGGTACGCCCCGTTAAGTGCGTGAGTTTCGCGATGGCGTTCGATTCGGGCGGCATCCGCGCGTTCACGATGCGTCTCCCGCTTTTGGGGGAAAATGATCTCCTTTGCTCCCGAACGCAGGCATGCAGACCTCTTCGTTGTCGACTCCAGTCGATCCGCACGTCGCCACCGCCACTGGCGAAGAGGACGGCATCGACGAAGCGCTGCTTCCGATCGATGACCACCACATGTTCCTGTCCCCGCGGCGATGGTTGCAGCGGGCTGCGTTGTGGATCGGCGCCATCGCGGTGGCGCTGGTGGCGATCGTGTTCGCCCGCTGCAGCGATCTTTGCTACGGTCTGTTCGAACGCATGCTGGCGCATTCGCGGTGGTGGCCGCTGCTGGTCACGCCGGTCGGCTTCGCCTTTCTCTCCTGGCTGACCCAGGGAGCCCTTCGCGCGACGCGCGGCAGCGGCATTCCGCAGGTCATGGCTGCGCTCGATCGCGAGGACGATGCACCTTTTCGCGAGCGTCTGCTGGGGCTGCGCGTGGCCGCAGGCAAGCTCGTGCTGACCCTGTTCTCGATGCTGGTCGGCGCTTCGGTCGGGCGCGAAGGGCCTACGGTGCACGTCGGTGCCGGACTGATGGCCTGGTTCGGGCGCCTGTTCGGATTTCGCGACAACGAGGCGATGTCGCGCTTCGCGCTCGCCGGCGGTGCGGCCGGTATCGCGGCCGCGTTCAACACGCCGCTGGCCGGCGTCATGTTCGCGATCGAGGAACTTG
The DNA here is from genome assembly GCA_035484515.1 of Lysobacteraceae bacterium. GTDB lineage: Bacteria > Pseudomonadota > Gammaproteobacteria > Xanthomonadales > Xanthomonadaceae > SZAS-103. Next base: position 15,246 of record DATHOV010000293.1, on the reverse strand, counting down.
CCGGCACCTTCGAGCACGGATTCAGCGGCAAGGTCATGACGGCGGTGATGATCGGCGGCGTCGTCTCGCTCGGACTGGTCGGCAACTACGCGTATTTCGGACAGGTTTCGACGTCGCTTCCGATCGGCGAAGGCTGGCTGGCGGTGCTGGCGACCGGCATCGTCGGCGGACTTGCCGGTGGCCTGTTCTCCCGTTCGATCCTGTTCGCCTCGGGCAAGCTTCCGGTCCTGCTCGGACGCTATTGGCGGCACTCGCCGATCGCGCTCGCCGCAGCCTGTGGACTTGCGCTCGCCTTGCTCGGCGTGGTCAGCGGCGACACCGTGTACGGCACCGGGTACGCGCAGGCACGCGACATCATCGCTGGCGGCCACGACGTGACGCCCTGGTTCGGCGTCGAGAAATGGCTCGCGAACGTTCTTTCGTACGTGGCCGGAATTCCCGGCGGCATCTTTTCGCCCGCCCTGGCGGTCGGCGCCGGGCTCGGCGCCAATCTCGCGCCGTGGCTGCCGCATACATCGCCGACGGCCGTCATCCTGCTGGGCATGTCCGCCTACCTGGCAGGCGTGACGCAGGCGCCACTGACGACCTCCGTCATCACCATGGAACTGACCGACAACCACGACTTCGTGCTGCCGATCATCGCCACCTGCCTGATCAGCCGCGCGTTTTCCAGCCTTGTCTGCAAGACCCCGGTCTATCGGGCCTTTGCGGAGCGACTCTTGCGCGAACGCGAGGCGGCTGCCGACGTCGAGCACCCGATCTCGAGAGCGGGATCGCCGTAGGGACCAGTACACGAAGGCGCGGGGCGGTCGCATGGCTGTCCAGCCAGCGGGGAACGTGGCCGATTCGTTCTGGGCGAACCGCAAGAGCGATCCTTGGATGTCGCGAAACCATGGCGCGAATTGATGGGGTACGTCCCCGTTAAGTGGGCGAGCGACTGTCTCCCCAGCTTGTCATCCCGAGCGAAGGAAGGAATCTGTTACGCGAAGGCACAGCAACTTCGGGATGACCAGCTTCGCTGTTGAGAAGCGCCTGACCAGCTTCGCCGTTGAGACGCGCTTCTCGCTGCGCTCGGGACGACAAGCTCGAGAGAACCGGTCAGAGAACATTTCCGCTTCAGGCGAAGCGTTACTCCGGCACCTGGTTTGCCCTTGTCCGAGGCGCCACGATTCCCCCGCCCGGGAATGTATAGTTGCGCCACTTGGCGGGTGCTGTGCCCGGCCACGAATCGCGGAGGAAGGTCATGGGTCTGTTTCAGGCAGTGTCGGGTTCGATCGGCGGTGTGCTCGCCGACCAGTGGAAGGACTTCTTCACGGTTCCGGACGGCTTGCCGGCGACGGCGGCGCTGTTCGCCGCGGTGCCGCACGGCAGCAACGCCGGACGCGGTTCGAACACGAAGGCTTCTTCGAACATCATCACCAACGGTTCGAAGATCGTCGTTCCCCCCGGATACGGGCTGCTGCTGTTCCAGGATGGCGCGATCACCGGCTTCGTTGCCGAGCCGGGAGCCTACGAATGGCGATCGGGCGATCCCAACTCCAGGTCGATGTTCGCCGGCGACGGCATCGTCGATTCGCTGATCAAGCAGAGCTGGGAGCGCTTCAAGTTCGGCGGCCAGCCGGGTTCGCAGCAGGCCGCGTTCTTCGTCTGCCTGAAGGAACTGCCGGACAACCGCTTCGGTACGCAATCGGAAATCTACTGGGACGACGCCTTCCTGCGCACCCAGGTCGGCGCGGTGACGCGCGGCACGTACACGCTGAAGATCGTCGATCCGATCCTGTTCGTGAAGAACTTCGTTCCCGCCACGTATCTCCAGCCGGGCATGGTTTTCGATTTCACCGACATGGACAATGCCGCCGCCGACCAGCTCTTCAACGAAGTGGTGGGTTCGCTCGCGCCGGCCTTCAGCCTGTACACGAACGACCCGGCCAAGGGCAATCGCATCAGCAAGCTCCAGCAGGATTCGCTCGGATTCGCCAAGAGCCTGTCCGATGCGGTCGAGAACGGCTACCAGTGGAAATCCGATCGTGGCCTGGTCATCGCCAAGACCGCCATCGTTTCGATCGAATACGACGCGAACACGCGCGAACTGCTCAAGACCGTGCAGCGCGCCGACGCGCTCTCGGGTGCGCGCGGCAATTCCAACCTGCAGGCCAGCGTCGCCGCGGGCTTCCAGGCGGCAGGCGAAAACGCCGGCCCGGGGGGCATCATGGGCATCGGGATGGCGACGGGCATAGGCATGGGCGGCGGCATGGGCAGCCTGCAGCAACCGGTTGCGCCGGCCGCACCGCCTGCACCACCTGCACCGCCAGCGGACGACCCGATCGCCAAATTGAAGAAAGCCAAGGACATGCTCGATCTCGGCCTGATCACCCAGGCCGATTACGACGCGGCCAAAGCCAAAGCGCTGGGCTTGTAATGGAATGTCCGAACAAGTCCATCGTGGACTTGTCCAGACGCGCCGAGTCCGGCACATGTCCGGACTCGGCTTCCGCAAACCAACGACGTGCGTCGTTGTTTGCGGCGGTGCATCCTTGCACCGCGTGAACCTCTGAGCTTGTTCAGAGGTTCCCAATCCACCAACCGCGGAACAACCATGCCGAACGCCAACACACCGCCGCCGGTGCCCTCCTACACCGGCCCGGGCTCGCCGCAGGACGTCCCGCCGCTTCCCGGCAGTTCGCCGCTGGACCCGGCGACGCTGCCGAAACCGATCCGCGACGAATTGCAGGCGCCCGATCCGGTCGCGATCGATACCTCTTCGGCCGAACTCAAGGACGGCGTCAACCGCTGCCCGAAATGCGGCGCGACCGACGTTCGCCAGAAGCCCGGCACGGACGAACTGGTCTGCCTCTACTGCCGCCACCAATGGACGGCCGCGCGCGTCGAGGAGGAATTCGGGCTGGGCGTCGGCATCGACCAGCTCGAGGGCACCGTCATCGCTTCGGGCGCGCGCGACATCGCGGCCGATGCCGCCAGCATGATGACCTTCAAGTGCACCGGCTGCGGCGCCGAGGTGACGGTCAATACCCAGAACGCGATGACCGCGCGCTGCCACTGGTGCCGCCACGTCCTGGGCGTCAACGAGCAGATCGCCAACGGCGCGGTTCCCGACGCGGTGCTGCCCTTCCACATCAAGAAGGACGACGCGGTCGCGCGCATCCGCCAGTTCGTCGACAAGCGGCGGCTGTTCGCGCTGAAGGCATTCAAGGACGAGTTCACGCCGGAGAACGTCGTCGGCGTCTACCTGCCCTACATGATCGTCGATGGCAACGTGAGCGCCGACGTCGCCGGCCAGGGCGAGATCGAGACGCGCCGCTACAAGCAGGGCAGCGGCGACAACGAGAAGACCTACTACGACGCCGACGTCTACCAGCTCGACCGCCACGTGGACTTCACCGTCGACGACCTGCCGCTGGAGTCCTCCGCCGAACGCGGCAACCTGGACACGCGCTCGAACACCAACAACATCATCAACACGATCCTGCCGTTCGACACCAAGAACGCGGTGAAGTGGAACGCGTCCTACCTGGCCAGCTTCACTTCGGAAAAACGCGACTTGAACGTGGAAAAGCTGCGCCCGCACCTGGAGGACGAGTTGCTGTCGATCGCCCGCGCCCAGGTCGAAGCATCGGTGGGCCAGTACGATCGCGGCGTGCGCTGGGAGGCCGAACGACTGGCCGTGCACGGCACGCGCTGGGTGTCGATGTACCTGCCGGTATGGCTGTATTCGTACCACCAGCCAGGCCCCAACGGCGGCATGCTCCACTACATCGCGGTCAACGGCCGCACCGGCGAGACCATGGGCAGCGTGCCGGTGCAGCAGTGGAAACTCCTGCTGGCAGCGATCACCGTCGGCGGCTTTCTCGAATTCTTCGCACTGATGATCCTGGGGCACGCGTCATGAGCGACCATGGAATGTGGCTGCTGCTGGCCGGCCCGGCCGGCGCAACCGGACTGTACTGGGGCTTGTACCGGTATTACCGCAACACCGACAAATCGCACGCCTTCGAACGCGAAACGGCGGTCGTGGCCAAGCCGGTGACCGGCTCGGACCAGAAGATCGACGAGGTGAAAGGCACGCGGGAGTCGCGCATCGAGGGGGACAACGTGCGCGAGTATCGCAGGCGCGTGCAGCGGATCGAGGGCGAGCCGCCGGAAGGCGGATAGGGGCCACTTGCTCTTACCTCCTCCCCTTCAAGGGGAGGATTGAGGTGGGGGTGGTGTTCGCCTGGTCACGACCGAACGTCCTCCTGACTTCCGGCACGCTCCCCAGCCCGTGATCGGGTCTAGCGTTGCGGCGCATCGATCATCGCGATCCGCCGCTGCAGGGGAGCGACATGCCGACCCTCGACCGCCGCCAGTTCCTGAAACTCGCCGCTGCACTGGGCGCCACCCTCGCCTGGGGCTGCACGCCCATACGCCCTTCAGCGAGCGCCTGGCGCGAGCGTCGCGACCTGTATCCGCAGGGTGTCGCATCGGGCGATCCCGATGAGCACAGCGTCCTGATCTGGACGCGACGCCCCCATGCGGACGGACGCAAGGACGCCATCGTGCATGTCGAAGTGGCGGACGATCCGGCGTTCACGCGCATGGTCGCGACGGCCACGACCCGGGTGCTGGCGCAGTCCGACTGGACCTGCCGCGTGCTCGTCGGCGACCTCAAGCCTGCGCACGAATACTGGTACCGCTTCGTCGACGAGGACGGCAACGGCAGCCGGATCGGCCGCACGCTGACGGCGCCCGCGCACGACGATCCGCGACCGTCGCGTTTCGCCTTCGTCAGTTGCCAGGACGTCTGCGAAGGCGCGCAGAACGCCTATCGCCGGATGATCTGGGAAGACGAACGTGCCGCGCCCGATGAGCGCCTCGGCTTCGTGCTGCACCTGGGAGACTTCGTCTACGAGGTCGTGCAGTACCCGGACCAAGTCAAGGACGGCCACCGCTACGACCGCATCATCAAGTTCCCGGTGCACTATCCAACCGGCAAGGCGGTCGCCAAGAACCGCTTCCACGTCCCCGCATCGCTGGAAGACTACCGCGTGCTCTACAAGGCCTACCTGCTCGATCCCGACATCCAGGATGCGCGCGCGCGCTTTCCTTTCGTGGCGATGTGGGACAACCACGAATTCTCCTGGCAAGGCTGGCAATCGATCCAGGAATTCGGCGAAGGCTTGGTCCCCGCGCAGACGCTCAAGGTCGCGGCCAACCAGGCATGGTGGGAATACCAGCCGACACGCGCGGCGCCGGCGGGTCACAACCTGGAAACCTTCGATGCCCCCCACGTGGTCGACACGCCCGTGGTCGATTTCGACGACACCGGCATGGGGAGTGAACCCAACAACCTCGCCGCCCTCGGCAGCCTGACCGGCTATCGCACCTTGCGCTGGGGCCGCCACATCGATCTGATCATCACCGACCAGCGCAGCTACCGGTCGCGTGATCCTGCTTCGCGCGATGAACTCGATCCGCTCATCGATGACGGTTTCCTCGGCTTCGTTCCCGAAGAAATTGCGATGCAGATCGACGGCGGTCGCGACTTCGCCGATGGCCATCCGCCGGCGACGCTTTCCTACGGCGACAACCACATTCCCAATTTCCGCAAGAACGAGCCCCCGCAGACGATCCTGGGCGCGAAGCAGAAGGCCTGGTTCCTGGAGCGCCTGCGTGCCGCGACTGCCACCTGGAAGATATGGGGCAATACGCTGGGGACTCCCGACTTGCGCGCCGACCCGAAGAACGTGCCCGCCGCACTGGGTAAATGGCCCGGCGAAGGCTACGCCAGCCTGGGAAGCGGCGACTGGGGCACCGCGTACCACGAACGCGCGCAAATCTTCGACGCCGTGCGCGATGCCGGCATCACCGGTTTCGCCATCGTGGCGGGCGATCGCCACAGTTTCTGGGCGGGCCTGGCAGCCAAGACATTGCCACCCATGGCGTTCGAACCCGTGGGCGTCGCTTTCGTCGGGGGTTCGATCTCGGCGGCAGGCGTGGTCGAGGCCTACGAGCACAATCTCAAAGACCAACCGCTGAGCCCGTTGCTCCTCGCCCGTCCCGGTGGCGGCCCGCCACAGCCCACCATCAATCTGCTGCTGCGCCACGGCGTCCGTTCGGCACTGGAATACGCGCACAGCGGCGATCTGCAGAAGGCGCTCGCGGCGAGCAATCCGGACAACGCGCCGCACCTGTCCTTCGTCGACATGGGCGGACACGGCTACGCCACCGTCCGCGTCGACGCCACCACGATGGCGACCGACTTCGTCTGCATCCCGCGCCCGATCGAACGAAGCCCGCGCGAGGACGGCGGGCCGCTGCGCTATCGCGTCCGCCACGAGGTGGCGCTCTGGCGCGCGGGCGAACGGCCGCAAATGCGGCTGACGGTCGTGGAAGGGGATGCGGGATTGTCGGTGTAAGGCACGAAGCCGCATCACGTTGCGCGGCGTGGTCGAAGTGCCTTGTTGGTTGGGGAATGCCAAAGGCGATTGACCCAACTCAATTGCGTCCCCGGCAATTCCGCATGGACTCCTCGCTCGGGTCTTCCTTTTCCAGGAAATGGAAAGGAGCGTGCTGACCGTCCACGGGAGCGGCACCATCGAACCGCCGATCATGGATTTGGCGCCGTAGCAGGCGGCGAACTGGAATACACGACGGCCGGAAACAAGACGGAGAGGATGGCGACTGCCGGAACCGAGACAGCGTTTTCGTCAGCGCGTACGACGGATTCGGTGCAAGAATGCCTCCGCCATGAGCAGCCCACCGCCACCCGTCGACCAGACCCGGCAGATCCCGCGTGACGAGGAGCCGGGCGGGTACATCGGTCCGTTCCGGATCGTGCGGCAGCTGGGCGAAGGCGGCTTCGGCGAAGTGTTCGAAGCCGAGCAGGAGCAGCCGGTCCGGCGCCGGGTCGCACTGAAGGTGATCAAGCTCGGGATGGACACGCGCGAGGTGATCGCGCGCTTCGAGGCCGAGCGCCAGGCGCTCGCGCTGATGGATCACCCGCACATCGCGCGCGTGCTCGACGCAGGCGCCACCGGCAGCGGCCGTCCCTACTTCGTGATGGAGATCGTCCAGGGCCAGCCGATCAGCACGTTCTGCCGCGAGCGCGACCTGACCATCGCCCAGCGCCTGGAACTGTTCGACCAGGTCTGCGTCGCGGTCCAGCACGCGCATGGCAAGGGCATCATCCACCGCGACCTCAAGCCCAGCAACGTGCTCGTCAGCATGCAGGACGACAAGCCGTTCGCGAAGGTGATCGACTTCGGCATCGCCAAGGCCACGCGCGGCCGCCTGACCGACAAGACCATGGTCACCGAGGCGAACCTGATGATGGGCACGCCGCTGTACATGAGCCCGGAGCAGGCCGAAGGCCGCGCCGACATCGACGCGCGCACCGACATCTACTCGCTGGGCGCGATCCTGTACGAGTTGCTGACCGACGCCACGCCGCTCGACGCAGCCTCGCTGCGCTCGGCCGGCTATGCGGAGATCCAGCGCATCCTGCGCGAAGTCGAGCCGTTGCGGCCGAGTGCGCGGATCGCGCAGTCGCTCACGCGCAGGATCGGCGCCGGCACCTCGCTCGGGGCCGACACCCGCAAGATCTCGGGCCAGATGCGGGGCGAACTGGACTGGATCGTCATGAAGGCAATCGAGAAGGACCGCACGCGCCGCTACGACAGCGCCAGTGCACTCGCACAGGATCTGCGCCGCTACCTGGCCGGCGAACATGTGCTGGCCGCGCCGCCGGGCCTGTCCTACCGGATCCACAAGTTCGTCCGCCGCCACAAGGGCGTGGTCGCCGGGACGACGCTTGCGGTTGTGGCGCTGCTGGCAGGTGCGGTGCTTTCGAACGGCTGGACATCGCATCGCGCCGCCGCCGCGTCCGCGGACGACAAGTCGATCGCCGTGCTGCCGCTGGTCGACGAGAGCGGCGATGCGAAGAACCAGTACTTTTCCGACGGACTGTCCGAGGAGTTGATCAGTGCGTTGGCGCAGATCCGCGAGCTGAAGGTGATCGGCCGCAATTCCTCGTTCCGCTTCAAGGGCGACGCATCCGACACCAAGGCCATCGGCGAGCAACTCGGCGTGGCCACCCTGCTCGAGGGCACCGTGCGCAGGCAGGGCCAGCACGTGCGCGTCGTCGTCGAACTGCTCGAAGCGGCCGACGGGCGCGAGCTGTGGTCGCAGACCTACGACCGCGACATGACCGACCTGTTCGCGCTGCAATCGGACATCGCCCGTGCGGTCGCCGATTCGCTGAAGCTGACCCTGCTCGGCACGGCGGACCAGGCGATGCAGCGGTCGGCAACGCGCAACCCGGCCGCGCACGACGCCTGGCTGCAGGGTCATTTCTTCCTGGAGCGCAACGACTTCGGCAGCTTTCCGAACGCCATCACGTCCTTCGACGAGGCGATCAGGCTCGATCCGGACTACGTGCTGGCGCTGGCCGAACGCGCGGAGACGTACAGCCGGATGGCCGACCGCATGCCGCACGACGCCGCCGTCGCCGCGCGAGCGTCGGCGCACAGCGATGCCGAACGCGCGGTCGCGCTGCAGCCCGACCTGGCCGCGGCGCACACCGCGCTGGGTTGGGTGCGCTTCTACGTCGACTGGAACTTCGCCGGCTCCGTGTCCGAGTTCCGCCGCGCAGAGCAGCTAGCGCCTGGCGACGCACGCCCCAAGTACCTGCTCTCGCAGGTGCTGGCCTACCTCGGGCAGACGAAGGAGGCCGTGGCCGAAGCCGAGCGCGCCGTCGACCTCGACCCGCTGTCCTACCAGGCGCGCAACAACCTCGCGCGCGCCCTGCTCGTCGCCGGCAGCCTCGACGAGGCTTCGGCGCAGGCAGCGAAAGCCGCCGAACTCCAGCCGGGCGCCGTGGCCAGCCACCGCTGGCAGGCCATCGTCGCGGTCCTGCGCGGCGACGGCGCGGCCGTGCTGCGCGAGGCCGAGCTCGAGCCCGTGCAGGGATCGGGCAGCGCCGCCACGTCGGGATTCCGGCATTTCGAACACGCACTCGCCTACGCCGTGCGCGGCGACCGCCCGGCAGCCGATGCGGCGCTGGCCGAGATGGTCGCCAAGGACAACGACAACATGGCCTACCAGATCGCCGAAGTGCACGCCTGGCGCAACGAGAACGACGCCGCGTTCGAATGGCTGCAGCGTGCGTACGACCAGCACGACAACGGTGTACTGGGCATCCTCACCGATCCGCTGCTGCGTGGCTTGCGCGGCGATCCGCGGTTCGACGCCTTGCTGGCGAAGCTGGGCCTGCCGGCGCGAGGCGACGGCGGCGCGGCGAAATGACACATAAGAGGACGGAGAACTTTTCCAGTCACAGACAAATGTTCTCTGCCCCCATTTCTTCTTCCGGAAATAATGGGGTACGTCCCCGTTATGTCGACCCGTTGCCGCAGCCACTGACCTTGGGCATAGAAATGCCTCAATCGGCACCATCCCCACCCTGCCCTCCCCTTGAAGGGGAGGGTTCAAGCGAGGGTTTCTGTCAGCCGCCACCGCCCCCAGGCGCACCATGGATGCCGCCCTTGGTGAGCGCCGCCGGATCCAGCAGTTTCTTCAGCTCCTTCTCCGACAACCCCGTCGTTTCCTTCGCGACATCGAGAATCGGCCTGCCCTCCTTGTAAGCCTGCTTCGCCGTCGCCGCGCCCTTCGCATAGCCGATCACCGGATTGAGCGCCGTCACCAGGATCGGATTCCGGTTCAGCGCCTCGGCGATGTGATCGGTGCGCACGGTGAAGCCGGCGATGGCCTTGTCGGCGAGCTGCACGGTGACATTCGACAGTAGCCGGATCGATTCGAGCAGGTTGTGGGCGATCACCGGCAGCATCACGTTGAGCTGGAAGTTGCCGCTCTGGCCGGCGACGGTGATGGTGACGTGGTTGCCGATGACCTGGGCGCAGACCATCGCGGTCGCTTCGGGGATCACCGGGTTGACCTTGCCGGGCATGATCGAGGAACCGGGCTGGAGGGCGGGCAGTTCGATCTCGCCGATGCCGGCGAGCGGACCGGAGTTCATCCAGCGAAGATCGTTCGCGATCTTCATCAGCGAGCATGCGAGGGTGTTGAGCTGGCCGGAGAGTTCGACCGCGGCGTCCTGCGAGGAGATGCCTTCGAACAGGTCGGCGGCGGCTTCGAATTTCACGCCGGTGTTCTTCGTGAGTTCGGCGGCGACGAGCTTGCCGAAGTTCCTGTCGGCGTTGATGCCGGTGCCGACCGCGGTGCCGCCCTGCGGGATCTTGCGCAAGCGCTTGCTGGCGTCTTCGATGCGTTCGATGCCCGAGCGGATCTGCGCGGCCCAGCCGCCGAGTTCCTGGCCGAAGGTGACGGGCATCGCGTCCATCAGGTGGGTGCGGCCGGTCTTGACGCACTTCGCCAGTTCTTTCGCGCGCTTGCGGATGACGACTTCGAGGTGCTCGAGGGCGGGCAGCAGGCGCTCGTGGACGCCGAGGTTGGCGGAGACCTGGATCGCGGTGGGGATCACGTCGTTGGAGCTCTGGCCCATGTTGACGTGGTCGTTGGCGTTGATCTTGTCCTTTTCGGACTTGCTGTCGCGGTTTACGAGGGAGGAGATCACCTCGTTCGCGTTCATGTTGCTGGAGGTGCCCGAGCCGGTCTGGAACACGTCGATCGGGAACTCAGCGTCGTGTTCGCCCTTGGCGACCTGTTCGGCGGCCTTGCGGATCGCCTTGGCCTGGACCTTGCCGAGGTGGCCGAGGTCGGCGTTGGCCTGCGCGCAGGCAGACTTGATCAGCCCGAGCGCGCGGATGAACTCGTGCGGCATGCGCAGGCCGGAGATCGGGAAGTTGTCGACCGCGCGCTGGGTCTGCGCGGCGTAGAGCGCGTCGGCGGGGACCTTGAGTTCGCCCATGCTGTCGCGTTCGATGCGGTATTTGGTGGTCATGCGGGTTCCGGTTGGCTGATGGGATTCTGGTGTTCCTTCTCCCGGTGGAAGAAGGGAAGCGGGCGCCTTCGGCGATTGGCGAAAGTATAGCTACGCAACCCTCCAGGCGCCGTGCAGGTAAAATGGCGCGTTCGCCTGGAGATGGTTCGCGACGGGCGGCCTCGATCTTCGATCTCGATCCGCCCTCCTCACCATGAACGGCAACCCGTTCGTGGTGAGGAGCGATCGAGGCGACGGATTCACCGTCGATCGAGAACGCGTCTCGAACCATTCGTCGTTATACATGGAGCCTCATCATGACCGATCCCCTGCTCGCCCTCTCCCCCGTCGATGGCCGCTACGCCGGCAAGGTCGATGCGCTGCGCCCGATCTTTTCCGAGTACGGGCTGACCAGGGCGCGGGTGCGGGTGGAGGTGGAGTGGCTGCTGGCGCTGGCTGCCGAGCACGGGATCGTCGAGCTCAAGCCCTTTTCCGACGATGCGGTCGACAGGCTGCGCGCGCTGGAGAGGGATTTCAGCGTCGAGGACGCGGCACGGGTGAAGGAGATCGAACGCACGACCAACCACGACGTCAAGGCGGTCGAGTACTTCATCAAGGAGCGGCTGAAGGACGACGAGGAGCTGGGGCCGGCGCTGGAGTTCGTGCATTTCGCCTGCACCTCCGAGGACATCAACAACCTCAGCTACGCGCTGATGCTGCAGCAGACGCGGGATGCCGTACTGCTGCCGGCGATCGACAGGCTGGCCGCGAGCCTGCGCGAGATCGCGCATGTGCATGCGACGCTGCCGATGCTCTCGCGAACGCATGGACAGACCGCCTCGCCCACCACCGTCGGCAAGGAATTCGCCAACGTGCTCGCGCGGCTGGAGCGCCAGCGCAAGCAGCTCGCGGGCGTGGAGCTGCTCGGCAAGATCAACGGCGCGGTGGGCAACTACAACGCGCATGTCGTCGCCTACCCGGACGTGGACTGGCCGGCGTTCGCGTGGGGTTTCGTGAGCTCGCTGGGGCTGGTGTTCAATCCCTACACCACCCAGATCGAACCGCACGACTTCATCGCCGAACTGTGCGACGTGCAGCGGCGGATCGACACGATCTGCATCGACCTGTGCCGCGACGTGTGGGGCTACATCTCGCTGGGCTACTTCAGGCAGGCGGTGAAGGCCGGCGAGATCGGCTCTTCGACGATGCCGCACAAGGTGAACCCGATCGACTTCGAGAACGCCGAAGGCAACTTCGGCATCGCCAACGCCCTGCTCAGCCACTTCGCCGAGAAGCTGCCGATCAGCCGCTGGCAGCGCGACCTGACCGATTCGACCGTGCTGCGCGCGCTGGGCACCGGTTTCGCGCACGCCCTGATCGCCTTCGATGCATTGGCGCGCGGACTGGGCAAGCTCAGCGCGAATCCCGAGCGCATCGCGGCCGATCTGGATGCGGCGTGGGAACTGCTGGCCGAGCCGGTGCAGACGGTGATGCGGCGGCATGGCTTGCCCAATCCGTACGAGCAGCTCAAGGCGCTCACGCGCGGGCAAGGGATCGATGCGGAGGCGATGCGGGCGTTCATCGGCTCGCTGAAGCTGCCGGAGGATGCGAAGCGGCGGTTGCTGGAGTTGACGCCGGGGACTTATACGGGGCTGGCTGGGGCGCTGGCGAAGGACGTCTGAAAGGACGTTCGATGTCCACGTTCGCGATCCAGGGATGATTACCCGCGTTTTCGCTCGTCATTGCCGGCAAGAAGCAGCGCACAACCGGCTTGGGGATGATTCTTAGTCGTTCACGTGCAACTCCAGCACGACGAAGCTATCGGGCTTCATCGGTGGCCGGGTGTGCGGCGGCGCGTTCGCCGGCAATGCATCGAACTCGGCCGCCGGGAGGTAGAGGCGATTGGCCGACTTGTCCAGAACCATCGTGCGCGCGCTCTTCTGCGTGGGAATGGTGGCGACGATTCGATAGTGGTCTGGATCGTCCTCGTGCGCGACGGTCAGCGTGCCGTCCTTCCCGTTGGGACTGAGGACCAGTCCGCGCGCCGGCTCGAACGCCGCACCATCCGGGCCGGCGCCGATCGCGATATCCGCCACGTGCTTGCCGGTATCGGCATCGGTCACCGCCATCTTGCCGTTGTCGCAGGCGGAGAACAGCCGGCGATGCGCGTCGTCGAGCGCCAGCCCCGAAGGTTCCTCGCAACCGGGAAGCGGCCAGGTCGCCAGCACTTTCATCGTGGACGTATCGATCTCCGACAACTCTCCCTTGTCCTCGATGTTCACGAATACGCGGCCGTGGCCGTCGGCAACCGCGAATTCCGGCTTGCCGTCGAGCGCGATCGTGCCGACGATGCTGTGCTTGACCGCATCGATTACGGTCGCATTCGAGCTGTGGCCATTGAAGGTCAGCACGCGCTTCGTCGCCGGGTCGTAGACGATCGCGTCGGGGTTGCTGCCGGTGACCTTGATGGTTTCCAGCGCCTTGAGCGTGCCCAGATCGAACACGGTGACCGTGTCGGCCTTGCCGTTGCTGGTGAATCCCCGATGCAGTTCCGGCGCGAGCGCGATTCCGTGGATGCCGCTCGTATCCGGCACTTCGCCGACGAGCTTTCCGCTGACCGTGTCCACGACCATCACCCGGTCGCTGCGGCTCAGGTAGAGGCGATGCGCGGAAGCATCCACGTTCAGGTCGTCCCATCCGCCGGCTTCGCCGAGCGCAAAACGCCGTTGCGTCGCATCCGCTGGCGTGGCCGGGGCCGGTCCCTGTGCCGCCGCCGTCGCGGCTGCAAGCAGGGCGATCATCAGAATCGTGTGCTTGAGAGGCATCGTCGGATTTCCTGTTCGTGGCTTCATCCAATGGTAACCCCGCAGCGCATCAACCCACGCGCCGCACCCTGAAGTTGCGGCCCTTGATCTTTCCCGCGCGCAGGCGCTCGAGCGCATGCGAAGCCTCGTCGCGACGCACGGCGACGTAGCTGCGGGTGGCGAAGGTGTCGATCTTGCCGATCGCATCCTTGTGCAATCCCGCCTCGCCGGTCAGCGCCCCGACGATGTCGCCGGGCCGCAGCTTGTCCTGGCGGCCGCCATCGATAGCGAGCGTGACCATCGTCGGCGGTGCCGGCTTCGGCGGACGTTGCGACAGGTCCACCCTGCCCCAGCGCACCTTGATGCCGAGCGCGGATTCGATCATGCCGACGCGGTTGATTTCGCGCGCCGCGACCAGGCTCAGCGCGAGCCCGCTGTTGCCCGCACGCCCGGTACGGCCGATGCGGTGTACGTGCGCGTCGGCATCGGTCGGCAATTCGTAGCTGACGACGGCCGGCAGTTCCTTGATGTCGAGCCCGCGCGCGGCGACATCGGTCGCGACCAGCACGCTGCAGCTGCGGTTGGCGAAGCGCAGCAGCACCTCATCGCGGTCGCGCTGTTCCATGTCGCCGTGGAGCGCGAGCGCGACATGGCCACGCTGGGAAAGCTGCTCGGCCACCTCGTCCACGTCGCGCCGCGTATTGCAGAACACGAGCGCGGATTCCGGCTTGTGGGTCGCCAGCAGCAGCGCGAGCGCATCGACCTTGCGCGGCGGTTCGACCTCGAAGAAGTGCTGCTCGATCGCCGTATCGGCATGCGTGGTTTCGATCGTCACCGCGACCGGATCGCGCTGGAACCTCCCGCTGATCGCGCGGATCGACTCCGGCCACGTCGCGGAGAACAGCAGCGTCTGCCGCTTCGCAGGCACCTGTTTCACGATCGCATTGATCTCTTCCTCGAAACCCATGTCGAGCATGCGGTCGGCTTCGTCGAGCACCAGTACCTTGAGCGCATCGAGGAACAGCGCTTCCTTCGTCAGCAGATCCTGGATGCGACCCGGCGTGCCGACCACGATGTGCGGTGGATGCTGCAACGAGGCCAACTGCGGTCGCAGCGGAATGCCGCCGCACAGGGTCAGCAGCTTGACGTTGGGAATGCCGCTCGCGAGCCGGCGGATTTCCTTGCTGACCTGGTCGGCGAGCTCGCGCGTCGGACACAGCACCAGCGCCTGGGTGAGGATCCTGTCGGCATCGATCTTCGCCAGCAGCGCAAGCCCGAACGCCGCGGTCTTGCCGCTGCCGGTCATCGCCTGCGCGATCACGTCGCGGCCTTCGAGCATCGGCGGCAGGCTCTGCGCCTGGATCGGCGTCATCAGGGTGTAGCCGATGGTTGCGACGGCCTGCAGCAGCGCGGGTTGCAGCGGGAGCGAGGTGAAATCGGTCATGCGCCATCATCGCATGCGCATGCGCGCGCTTCCTTCATCGGTGCCGCGACGACTGCATCACCCGGGCTGGATGGCCGCCGATTGCTTCGATTCCGCGCCCGTCG
>DATHOV010000292.1:0-8110 GCA_035484515.1 Lysobacteraceae bacterium | reverse complement strand
TGGAGGTCATCGAAGCGCACTGGTTGTTCGGCATGCCCGCCGGACGCATCGACGTGCTCGTGCATCCCCAGAGCATCGTGCATTCGATGGTCGAGCATGTCGACGGTTCGGTGATCGCCCAGCTTGGCCAGCCGGACATGCGCACGACGCTGGCCTGCGCGCTGGCGTGGCCGGAGCGCGTCGAGTCGGGCGTCGCGCCGCTCGATCTGGCGCAGCTCGGCGCGCTGACCTTCCAGCACCCGGATCGTTCGACCTTCGCCTGCCTGGACCTGGCGTATTCCGCGCTCGCCGCGGGTGGCACCATGGGCGCGACACTCAATGCAGCCAACGAGGTCGCGGTCGCGGCCTTCCTCGCTGGGCGGATCGGCTTCCTCGACATCCCGGCGGTGATCGCCGACACGCTCGATGCGGCCGACACGCTTCCGGCCGACAGCATCGCGGACCTGCTTGTCGCCGATGCCGGCGCACGGCGCGATGCGACGCTGCGGGTGGAACGGTACGCGGGGCAGCGCGCGTGACCGCCTTCATCGGTTCGGTCTGGTGGCTGGTCGTCAGCATCGGCATCCTGGTGACCTTCCACGAGTTCGGGCATTTCTGCATCGCCCGGCTGTTCGGCGTCCACGTGCTGCGCTTCTCGGTAGGCTTCGGCAAGCCCCTGCTCAAGCGCGTCGGCGCGGATGGCACCGAATACGTCGTCTCGGCGATCCCGCTGGGCGGCTACGTGAAGATGCTCGACGAGCGCGAGTTCGAGGTCGATCCGGCCGACCTGCATCGCGCCCACAACCGCAAGCCCGTGTGGCAGCGCATGGCCATCGCAGCGGCCGGGCCGGCTTTCAATTTCCTCTTGAGCTTCGTCCTGCTATGGACAATGTTCGTGATCGGTCAGCCCGACTACCAGCCGATCGTCGGCAAGGTCCAGGGCCTGGCCGCGCAAGCCGGCTTCGTTGCTGGCGACCGGCTGCAGGGCATCAACGGCCAGCCGGTGGAAACCTGGACCGATGCGGCCATGCTGCTGGGCAGTGCCGCGATGGACCGCAGGCCGGTGCAGGTCGATGTCACCCGCGAGGACGGCGGCCACGCGCTGCGCACCTTGCCGCTGCAGCAATTGACGGGCTCGCTCGACGAGGGTCAGGCGCTGGGGCAGATCGGCCTGGTCCCTGAACAGTTCGCGCCGCCGGCGGTCATCGGCAGCATCACCGCCGATGGCCCGGTCGACCGGCTGCATCCGGGCGACAGGATCCTGACGGTGAACGGCGTGGCCGTCGCCGATTTCGATCATCTCGCCGCCCAGGTCCATGCGCAGGCACGCACCGGCCAGCTCCTGCAGTTGACCATCGAGCGCGCAGGCCAGCATCTCCAGGTCGATGTGATGCCGAAACTGCGTGACCCGGGCAATGGCAAACCGGCACTGGTGATCGGTATCGGCCCCGAGTTGAAAACCGCGCTTCGCCACTACGGCCCGGTCGCAGCGCTGGGTGCCAGCGCCAGCGAGATGTGGCGCCAGACCGCGGCCACCGCCGACATGATCCGGCGCATTTTCACCCAGGGCGCCACCCAGGATCTTTCCGGCCCAGTCGGCATTGCCCAGGCAGCCAGCGCATCGGCCCAGCTCGGCCCGGCCTGGTTCCTGTTCTTCCTGGCGATCCTGTCGCTGAGCCTGGGCCTGATCAACCTGCTGCCGGTGCCGATCTTGGACGGCGGGCACCTGCTGTATTACCTTATAGAGCTTGTGAAAGGCCGCCCGCTCAGCGAACGCTCGCTGGCGGTCGGTCAATATGTCGGCCTCGTGCTGCTCGGCGGGCTGATGTGCGTGGCGTTCTACAACGATCTCCTGCGCCACGCCTCGTGAAATTCCCGTTTACGACCCTCGACACCCCGTGGAGCTTTTCCGCGGCCAACCGGATGCACAGATGACGCGTACCGCAGCCCCACGCCTGCTTGCCCTTGCCCTGACCGCCGCCATCGCCTTCGCGCCCGGTGCGAAAGCGCAGAACTTCGAACCGTTCCGGGTCGCCGATATCCGTGTCGACGGCCTGCAGCGCATCGCCGCCGGCACGGTCTATACCTATCTCCCGATCGAAAAGGGCGACATCGTCGATCGTGCCAAGTCGGCCAACGCGATCCGCGCGCTGTTCAAGACCGGCTTCTTCAACGACGTCGAACTCGATCGCCAGGGCGACATCCTCGTCGTGAAGGTGACCGAGCGTCCGGCGATCAACAAGCTCACGATCACCGGCAACAAGGAGATCAAGACCGAGGACCTGGAGAAGGGCCTCAAGCAGATCGGCCTGGCCGAGGGCGAGACCTTCGACCGCCTGAGCCTCGATCGCGTGACCCAGGAACTCAACCGCCAGTACGACGACCGCGGCAAATACAACGTCTCGATCACCCCGACGGTATCGACGCTCGATCGCAACCGTGTGGACGTGACGATCACGATCGTCGAAGGCAAGGTCGCGAAGATCCGCAACCTCAACATCGTCGGAAACACGAGCTACACCGACAAGCAGTTGATGGACAAGTGGGAATCCGGAACCGGCAACTGGCTGTCCTGGTACAGCCACAACGACCAGTATTCGCGCGAGAAGCTGTCGGGCGACTTCGAGAAGCTCAATTCGTATTACCTCGACCGGGGCCACATCGACTTCAGCATCGACAGCACCCAGGTGGAGATCTCGCCGGACCGGCGCGACATGTTCGTCACCGCCAACGTCACCGAAGGAGCGGTCTACAAGGTCTCGAGCGTGAAGGTCTCGGGCGACACCATCGTGCCCAAGGCCGAGATGGAGAAGCTGGTCTCGATCAAGCAGGGCGAGGTCTTCTCGCGAGCGAAGCTCGAGCAGACCGTCGACAAGATGACGCTCGTGCTGAGCAACATCGGCTACGCCTTTGCCAAGGTCAACCCCGTCCCCAACGTCGACAAGGATGCGCTCACGGTCGGGATCGACTTCCAGATCAACCCCGGCCCGCGCGTGATGGTCCGGCGCATCGTGTTCAAGGGCAACACCCGCACCGCCGACAACGTGTTGCGCCGGGAGATGCGCCAGCTCGAAGGAAGCTGGTTCTCGCAGGCCGCGGTCGACCGCTCGCGCGTTCGCCTCGAGCGCCTGGGTTATTTCGACAATGTCAGCGTCGACACGCCTGCCGTCCCGGGCACGAACGACCAGGTCGACGTGGTCGTCAACGTGAAGGAGCGGACCTCGGGCCAGTTCCAGTTCGGCCTCGGTTACTCCCAGCTCGAAGGGCTGATCACCACGATCTCGCTAGACGAGAACAACTTCCTCGGCGCGGGCAACCATTTCGGCATCTCGGTGTCGAACAGCATTTTCCAGAAGTCGGTCAACTTCAACTACACCGACCCCTACTTCACCAGCAGCGGCATATCGGTCGGATACAATCTGTTCTACACCGAGTTCAACAATTCGGACTTCGACACGGCGCAGTATTCGAGCAACTCCGGCGGCGGCTCGGTGACGTTCGGCGTGCCGATCACCGAGACCGATACGATCGGTCTCACGCTCGGCGCCAAGTCCGAGAAGATCGAGACGATCCCCGGCCTGACGCCCGATGTCATCACGGATTATCTCAACGACGTCGGCCACTTCACGTTCAAGAACTGGAACGCCGAGCTGTCCTGGGCCAAGGATTCGCGCAACAACTTCTTCGCACCCACCGCCGGTACCTACCAGCGGTTCGGCGCTTTCGTCACGCTGCCGGGCTCGACCCAGGAGTACTACAAGCTCTCCTATACGTTCGAACACTACTGGCCGATCGCATCCTGGCTCGTGCTGCGTTCCGCCGCCGACCTCGGCTACGGCGGCGGCTACGGGAATGCCAGCAGGCTCGGCCTGCCGTTCTTCGAGAACTTCTACGCAGGCGGCGTGAACTCGATCCGCGGTTTCCGCGACAACACCATCGGCCCGTTCGCCACCGCGGATCTCTCGTCGACTCCGCAGCCGCTGGGCGGCGCACTCAAGACGACCGGTTCGTTCGAGACCTTCTTCCCGAAGCTGATCAACAACGAGTCGGCGCGCCTGTCGACCTTCATCGACTTCGGCAACGTCTACACCAAGCCGGGCGATTTCGAGTTCAGGACGTACCGCGCCTCCTACGGCGTCGCATTGCAGTGGCGTGCGCCGATCGGACCGATCGTCATCAGTTACGCAAATCCGTTCCTGTCGGAGAGGGGTGACCAGGTCGAGCATCTCCAGTTCACCTTCGGCAGTTCGTTCTGACCCGGGCGGCAGCCGCGAGAACGACCACCGATGGCGACTTCCGCGCACACCCTGGCCCAGCTCGCCGAACGTTTCGGCCTGGGCCTGCGCGGTGACGGCAACGCATCCATCGAAGGCGTGGCGACGCTGGCGCGCGCAGGCGTGGGCGAGATCGCCTTCCTGGCGAACCCGCGCTACCGCGGCGAGCTGGTCGGCACGAAGGCGAGCGCGGTGGTGCTGCGCGCAGGCGATGCCGATTCCGCGCCATCCGCCTGCCTGATCGCAACCGATCCCTACGTCGCCTTCGCGCGCATCGCGGCGCTGTTCGATCCGCGCCAGCCACCCGCACCCGGCATCCATCCAAATGCGGCCATCGATCCATCGGCCCGCATCGATCCGGGCGCGCATGTCGGCGCCTTCGTCAGCATCGGCGCGCGCAGCATTGTCGAAGCCGGCGCCGTGATCGGCGCGGGTTGCGTGATCGGCGAGGACTGTGTGATCGGCGCCGGCAGCGAGCTGGTCGCGCGGGTCACGCTGGTGACGCGTGTGCGCCTCGGTCGTCGCGTTCTGGTGCATCCGGGTACGGTGCTGGGCGCCGACGGCTTCGGCCTGGCGATGGACAACGGGCGCTGGATCAAGGTGCCGCAGCTGGGCGGCGTGGTGGTCGGCGACGACTGCGAGATCGGCGCGAACACGACGATCGACCGCGGCGCACTCGACGACACCGTGCTCGAGGAGGACGTACGCCTCGACAACCAGATCCAGATCGGCCACAACGTGCGTATCGGCGCGCACACCGCGATGGCCGGCTGCGTCGGCGTCGCCGGTTCGACGCGGATCGGCCGCAACTGCCTGATCGCCGGCGCGGCGGGCATCAATGGCCACATCGAGATCTGCGACAACGTCGTCATCCATGCGGCCGGCGTCGTGCTGAATTCGATCGATGTGCCGGGCGAATATTCCTCCGGCACGCTGCTGCAGGACCACCGGACCTGGCGCCGCAACGCCGCCCGTTTCAAGCATCTGGACGAGCTTGCGCGTAAGCTGGGCACGCTCGTGAAGGACCCTGACCCATGAACGAAGCTTCCCCGCCACCGACCCACGACGTCGAAGCGATCATGGCGATGCTGCCGCATCGCTACCCGTTCCTGATGGTGGATCGTGTGCTCGGCTACGAAGCCGGCAAGTCGCTGCGCGCCACCAAGAACGTCACCGTCAACGAGCCCTTTTTCCAGGGTCATTTCCCCGGCCATCCGGTGATGCCCGGCGTGATGATCATCGAGGCGATGGCGCAGGCCGCCGGCCTGCTCGTGCAGATTTCCGCGCCTCCGCGCGCGGAGGGCGAGCCGCAGCCGATCTTCTACCTCGTCAAGGTGGACAAGGCGCGCTTCAATCGCATCGTCGTGCCCGGCGATCAGCTGGTATTCGAGGTCGAGTTGCTGCGCACGCTGCGCAACATGGGCCTGTATGCCTGCCGCGCACTGGTGGACGGTACCGAAGTCGCCAGCGCCGAAATGCTTTGCGCACGCAAGATCTGAGGACGGACGTGGGCTTCCATCCCACCGCCGTGATCGACCCAGCCGCGCACATCGGCGAGAACGTCGTGATCGGCGCATACAGCGTGATCGGTCCCGGGGTGACGATCGGCAGCGGTTGTTCCATAGCGAGCCACGTGACGATCGACGGCCCTACGCGGATCGGCAACGAGACCCGCATCCACCCGCACGCGGCGATCGGCGGCGATCCGCAGGACAAGAAGTACCAGGGCGGACACAGCGAACTGGTCATCGGCGCCCGCAACACGATCCGCGAGTTCGCTACCATCAACCGCGGCACTCCCGAGGGCGGCGGCATCACCCGAATCGGCGACGACAACTGGATCATGGCCTACGTGCACATCGCGCACGATTGCATCGTAGGCGACAACACCGTGTTCGCGAACAACGCCACCCTCGCCGGCCACGTCGAGATCGGCGATTTCGTCACCCTCGGCGGATTCTCCGGCGTGCATCAGTTCTGCAAGATCGGCGCCTACGCCTTCATCGGCATGGGCAGCCTGATCAACGCCGACGTGTTGCCCTTCGTGATGGTCGCCGGCCAGTATGCGACGCCGCGCGGCATCAATTCCGAGGGCCTGAAGCGCCACGGCTTCTCGTCCGACCGTATCGCAGCGATCAAGCGCGCCTATCGCGCGCTGTACGTGTCCGGCCAGCCGCTCGCGGAGGCGCGAGAGAAAATCGCCGGGCAATCCGAACACGACATCGACGTGCGCGACATGCTCGACTTCATCGACCGCAGCGGACGGTCGTTGCTGCGCTGATGAGCCGACCGCTTCGCTTCGCCCTGGTCGCAGGAGAAGCCTCGGGCGACCAGCTCGGCGCGGGACTGATCGCCGAACTCAAGCGGCGCCACCCCGATGCGCAATTCGGCGGCGTCGGCGGCGCGGGCATGCGCGCGGTCGGACTCGACGTCTGGCACGACTGCAGTGCGCTCTCGGTGATGGGCTATGCCGAGGTCGCGCGCCACCTGCCGCGGTTGTTGCGGCTGCGCAGGACGTTGCGCCAGCGGCTGCTCGACTGGAAGCCCGACGTGTTCATCGGCATCGACGCGCCGGACTTCAACCTCGGCCTCGAGCGCGCATTGAAGAAGCGCGACATCCGCACCGTGCATTACGTGAGTCCGTCGGTGTGGGCCTGGCGCGAGAAGCGCGCCGCGAAGATCGGCCGCAGCGCCGATCGCGTGCTCTGCCTGTTCCCGATGGAGCCGGCCATCTACGCGCGCCATGGCGTGGATGCGCGCTATGTCGGCCATCCGCTCGCCGACATGTTCGCAATGGAACCCGACCGTGTGGCTGCGCGCATCGCCCTTGCGCTGCCTGCGCTCGGCACCTTCGTCGCAGTGATGCCCGGCAGCCGGTCCAGCGAAATCAGGAAGCTCGGCGTGGATTTCCTGCGCGCCTGCGCTCTGCTTCTGGCCGAACGCCCGAAGCTCAGGTTCGTCGCTCCGATGGCGAATGCGGACTGCCGCAGGCTGTTCGCCGAACAGCTTGCAGGGGTTTCCGCCGAACCGCATGCCGCAGGCCTGCGCGAGGCCATGCATCTGGTCGATGGCCGCGCCCACGAGGCGCTGGTGGCTTGCGATGTCGCCCTGCTCGCCTCGGGCACGGCTGCGCTCGAAGCCATGCTGGCGAAACGTCCGATGGTCGTCGCCTACCGCATCTCGCGGATGACGCAGGCGATGGTACGCGGCTTCGGAATGCTGAAAATCGGGCGCTACAGCCTGCCGAACGTGCTGCACATGGCGGTTCCCATTTCACATGCGGCACTGGTGCGTAATCCGGAACAGGCCGGAGCTGCGCTGGTACCGGAATTGATGCAGGACGACTGCAAGCCGCCCGCACTGCGCGACGCTGTGCTGGCATGGCTCGACGACCCGGACCGGACCGAAGCAGTCGTCGTGCGCTTCCGTGAATTGCACGAGCAGTTGCACCGCAATGCATCGAAGCTGGCCGCTGACGCCGTCGACGAACTGCTTGCGGAGACGCGATGAAGAAAGTACCCAAAGTGTCGGAGTTGCCGGTGCTTACTGCCGGCGTCGACGAAGCCGGCCGCGGACCGCTCGCCGGGCCGGTGGTGGTCGCTGCGGTGATCCTCGATCCCAGGCGACGAATCCCCGGCATCGCCGATTCGAAGCTCCTTTGTGCCGCACGCCGCGAAGAACTCGAGGTCGCAATCCTCGCGAAATCGCTTGCCTACGCGATCGTGGCGATCGAGGTCGACGTGATCGATCGTCTCAACATCTTCTGGGCGACGATGGAAGGCATGCGCCGCGCGCTGGCGGCGCTGCACGTCGCACCCGAATTCGCGCTGGTCGATGGCAACCGGTTGCCGCCGATG
>DATHOV010000291.1:0-8968 GCA_035484515.1 Lysobacteraceae bacterium | reverse complement strand
GCGGGTGGTGATCCTCGGCCAGGATCCGTACCACGGCGCAGGCCAGGCGCATGGCCTGTGCTTCTCGGTACGCCCCGGTGTGCGGGTGCCTCCATCGCTGGAAAACATCTTCAAGGAAATCCAGCGCGACCTCGGCATCGCGCGCCCCGATCACGGCTGCCTGCTGCCGTGGGCGGAGCGCGGCGTGCTCCTGCTCAACGCCGTACTCACTGTCCAGGCGGGCAACGCCGGCTCGCACCAGGGCAAGGGCTGGGAAGGCTTCACCGACCACATCGTCGATACCCTCGCACGCGAGCGCGAGGGCCTGGTGTTCATGCTTTGGGGCAGCTACGCGCAGGCCAAGGGCAAGCTGATCGATTCGCGCCGGCATTGCGTGCTGCGCGCGCCGCATCCTTCGCCGCTGTCGGCGCATCGCGGCTTCATCGGATGCGGGCATTTTTCTTCTGCCAATCGGTGGTTGGCTGGAAGGGGGGCGAAGCCGATCGACTGGTCGTTGCCGCCAGCGAGTGCGCTGCAGCCTTAAGATGTCGATCGCCGCAGCGGATCGGCCGCGTGCCGTCGTTCGTGGTTCCGCAATAACCCCTTTCGGGCATCGCCCAGGAGAGCCCATGAAGCGCTTGCGTCTGGCCTTGTCCCTGTCCCTGCTGGCCGCCATCGGCGGCGCCCTCGCCGGCGAGCCTGAGGTCTACAAGGCCTACGACGGCCCGGACGTGCCGATCGAGCAACAGGTCGTCCTCAAGGTCGCCCAGGTCTATCCGGGATTCCACCTCATCGAAAAGCCAGAAGTCGGTGTGATCGCCTACGACGGCAAGGGAGGCCTGCTTTCGGGCGCCAGGCACGCCGATGAATACAGGTTCCTCCCAGGCAAGCACGTAATTGCGTTTCAGGTAAAAAGGGGACGCATGGACGGGCGCACGATCCTGTGGTTCGTCGGCGTCGCCGGGAAGACTTATTCGACCCAACTCGATTCGTCCACCTTTCACTACAGACTCTGGATCCAGGACGACGCCACCGGCCAGCCGGTCGGGGGTACTCGGGGCAGCGCCGATGAGCCTGGGCAACCGCCTCCTGCTTCATCCGACAAGTCGTCGGGTTAGTGCGGCAGGATGTGGCCCGGATGTTCGCTTCCACCTATGGGCCTTGAATCGGGAACCCGGCATCTACATGTGGCTCCGACGACCCGCCGGGAGCCATGCAAATGTTCCATGAACAGAACACAGCAGGACTTATGGCACGTTTAGCACTCCCGGTAGGAGGCTGCTAAAATGCACGCCATGACCCGTACCCCGCAGCTCCAGCCGGCCCTCGTGGCCAACACCCTCCCGATCCCGAGCGCGCTCGGCTCGCTGGAGGCCTACATCGGCGCGGTCAACGCCATCCCGGTCCTGAGCGTCGAGGACGAGCAGGCGCTGGCCCGCAGCTACCGCGACGGCAACGACCTCGGCGCAGCGCGCCAGCTCGTCATGGCGCACCTGCGCTTCGTCGTCCATGTCGCCCGCGGCTACCAGGGCTATGGCCTGGGCATGGGCGATCTGGTGCAGGAAGGCAACATCGGCCTGATGAAGGCGGTCAAGCGCTTCGATCCCGACCAGGGTGTGCGCCTGGTGTCGTTCGCGGTGCACTGGATCCGCGCCGAGATGCACGAGTTCATCCTCAAGAACTGGCGCATCGTCAAAGTTGCCACGACCAAGGCGCAGCGCAAGCTGTTCTTCAACCTGCGCAAGTCGAAGAAGCGCCTGGGCTGGCTGACCGATGCCGAAGTGACCGCGGTCGCCAACGATCTCAAGGTCTCCAAGCGCGAAGTACTGGAGATGGAATCGCGCCTGTCCGGTCGCGACATCGGATTCGATGCGCCTGCCGACGAAGACGACGAGCACGCACCGCCATCGCCATCGGCGTACCTGGTCGATGCGAGCGACGATCCTTCGCTTGCCTACGAGCGCGCCGACAGCGAGGACAATCAGCTCGAATTGCTGCGCGATGGCCTGGCCGAACTCGACCACCGTTCGCGCGACATCATCAAGCGTCGCTGGCTCGACGACGAGAACAAGGCCACGTTGCAGGAACTGGCCGACGAGTACGGCGTGTCCGCCGAGCGGGTGCGGCAGATCGAGGCCAATGCGCTGAAAAAGATGAAGGCGCTGTTCACGGCCTGATAGCGCATCGACGATTTTGATGACGGCCCCGGAAACGGGGCCGTTTGCTTTTCGGGATTCGATGCGCGCCGCACCGCATCGACCGCGGCTCAGTCGTCGCGCCCGACGATGATCCGCGCGTTGCGCTGGTAGCTCCAGTACGCCCACGCCCAGTCGATCAGCACGATCATGCGGTTGCGGAAGCCGATCAGGAAGAAGATGTGCGCGGCCAGCCAGAACCACCAGGCGAGCAGGCCGGAGAACTTCAATCGCCCCAGGTCGACCACGGCGGCCATGCGGCCGATGGTGGCGAGGTTGCCGTAGTCGCGGTAGCGGAACGGCTGCATCGATGCGCCGCGCAGGCGTGCGCGGATGTTCGCGGCGACATGCGCGCCCATCTGCTTGGCAGCGGGCGCGATGCCGGGGACCGGCTTGCCATTCGCCTGCACGACCTGCGCGAGGTCGCCGATCACGAACACTTCGGAATGTCCGGCGATCGACAGATCGGGCTGCACCAACACGCGGCCGGCGCGATCGAGCGGTGCGCCGAGCTGGCTGCCGAGCCCGGATGCGGCGACGCCAGCCGCCCACAGCATGCTGCGGCTCTCGATGCGCGATGCACCGAAGGCGACGCCGTGCGCATCGATGGTGGTCACCGCCTGCCCGGTATGGACATCGACACCGAGCTTTTCGAGCTGCCTGCGCGCACTTTGCGAAAGCGATTCGGGCATCGCCGCGAGCACGCGCGGTCCGGCTTCGATCAGGTGGATGCGAGCATCGCGCGGATCGCAGCGGCGGAATTCGCGCGGCAGGGTGTGGCGCGCGATCTCGGCGAGCGTACCGGCGAGTTCGACGCCGGTCGGACCCGCGCCGATCACGACGAAGTTCAGCCATGCCGAGCGTGCAGCCGGATCTTCCTCACGCTCGGCCGCCTCGAAGGCACTCAGCACGCGGCGGCGGATCGCAAGCGCGTCGTCGAGCGTCTTCAGTCCCGGCGCATGCACGGCCCAGTCGTCGTGCCCGAAGTAGGCATGCGTGGCACCGGTCGCGACGACCAGGCAGTCATAATCGAGCCCGCGATCTCCGAACGACACGCGGCGCGACGCGACATCGATCGTGCACGCATCGCCCAGCAGCACGGTGACATTGCGCTGGCGGCGCAGGATGTGCCGCAGCGGCGCGGCGATGTCGGTCGCCGACAATCCCGCCGTCGCGACCTGGTACAGCAGTGGCTGGAACAGATGGTGGTTGGTGCGATCGACGAGGGTGATGCGCACCGGCGCGGATGCGAGTGCACGCGCAGTCCACAGGCCGCCGAAACCGCCGCCGAGGATCAGCACGTGCGGGATCGATCCCGATGCTCGCGCGATGTCGACCATCAATACAAGTCCACCGGATCGACATCCAGCGACCAGCGCACCTTGCGCGCGGACTTGAGTGCGTGCAATTGCGGCATCCACAAGCTCAACGCGGATTGCAACGCAGGCCGTCGCGCTGCCGAAAGATGCAGTTGCGCGCGTGCCTTGCCGGCGCGGCGCGGCATCGGCGCGGGCAGCGGGCCGTGGATGGATGCCGTTGTCGCGTGGGTCGCGAATGCGCCCTTGGCTTCGATGAGGAAGTCCTGCACCGCTGCGTCGTCCGGCGCTTCGGCCCGCAACAGCGCGAGATGGCCATAGGGCGGAAATGCGGCGGCTTCGCGCTGCGCGAGTTCGAGTGCGGCGAATGCGGGATAGCCGCCGCCGAGCAGGATGGTCAGCAATGGATGTTCGGGATGATGGGTCTGCAGCAGGACCGTGCCCGGCTTGCCCGCACGCCCGCCGCGACCTGCGACCTGGATCAGCAGTTGCGCGAGCTTTTCGGGTGCGCGGAAATCAGCCGAGAACAAGCCTTCGTCCACGCCGACCACGCACACCAGGGTCAGGTTCGGCAGATCGTGGCCCTTGGCGAGCATCTGCGTGCCGACGAGAATGCCGGGGCGATCGCCGAGTTCGTCCAGATGTCTTTCGAGCGCGTTGCGATGGCGCGTCGTGCCGCGATCCACGCGCAGCAGGGTCGCATCCGGGAACCGCATTGCGAGGGTCTCCTCGATGCGTTCGGTGCCGCTGCCCTGCGGATGCAGGGCAAGGCTGGCGCAGTCGGGACAGGCCTTGGGCACCGCACGGCGAGCGCCGCAGTGGTGGCAGATCAGGGTACGGCCGCGCCCGTGCACGGTCATCGCGATGCCTTTCGAGGACGCGTCGCAGCGCGAACAGCGGGCGCTCCAGCCGCAGTCGTGGCAGAGCAGGACGGGTGCGTAGCCGCGACGGTTCCTGAACACCAGCGCCTGCTCGCCGCGCGCGAGGGTCGCGGCGATCGCATCGAGCGCGTCCTTCGACAGGCCGCCATCGAGCGCGCGCTTGCGCACATCGAGCACGCGCACCGACGGCGGCCGCGCATCGCCGGCGCGCTGCCGCAGTTGCAGGTGCTCATAGCGGCCGGCGAGCGCGTGATGCAGCGACTCCAGCGAAGGCGTCGCGCTGCCGAGCAGCACCGGAACGCCGAGCGCCTTGCCGCGCACAAGCGCGAGATCGCGCGCGTGGTAGCGCATGCCTTCCTGCTGCTTGTAGCTCGCGTCGTGTTCCTCGTCGACGACGATCAGGCCCGCCTCGGGCAGCGGCGTGAAGACCGCCGAGCGCGTGCCGACCAACACGCGCGCTTCGCCGCGCGCCATGGCGCTCCACGCGCACGCACGTTCGCCGTCGGACAATCCCGAATGCAGGGCATGGATCGTCACCCCGAGGCGCGCGCGGAACCAGCGCAGCATCTGCGGCGTCAGACCGATCTCGGGCACCAGGACCAGCGCCTGTCTGCCGTGCGCGATGCAGTCGGCGATCGCTTCCAGGTACACCTCGGTCTTGCCGCTGCCGGTCACGCCTTCGAGCAGCAGGGGCTGAAAGCGATCGCGCGCGGCGAGCACGGCATCGGCTGCGGCGCGTTGCGCGGGGTTGAGCGCGTGGCTCGATGGCGACGCCGGTTCCGCCATCGCGCTGCGTGGAAGGGCCAGGCGCTCGGCATAACCGCGCTTCGCCAGCGCCCGCGCGGCAGTGCGCCAGCCTGGGTCCTGCGCATCGAGTACATCCTCGTCGACGGGTGCGTGCGCGATGCGTTCGGCGAAGGCGCGCGTGCGTGCGTTGCGGCGCAGGCCCGGCCATCCGGTGCGGCCCGCCTCGGTCAAGGCCCAGCCGTGGATGCAGGTTTCCGGCATCGGCTCGCCGTTGCGAAGGGTGGCTGGCAACGCGGTCGCGATCACCTCGCCGAGCGGCGCATGGTAATAGCGCGCCGCCCAGCGCAGGCTCGACAGCAATTCGCCATGCAGCAGCGGTTCGCCGTCGAGCACGGCCAGTGCCTGTTTCAGTTCGGGCGCATCCTCGGCTGACGCGCCGACCTCGTCAACGAACCCGACTATTTCGCGGGAACCGAACGGCACGCGCACGCGACACCCGATCATCGCCGTGTCGGCCGCCACGCCTTCTGGCGGGAGGTAGTCGAAGGCGCGCGGCAGGGGCAGCGGCAGCACGACGCGCAACACCGCTTCGACCGTGGAAGGTGGCATCGCGGAAGTCTAGCAATGTGCGCAAGCATCGCTTCGGCGCACCCCGACGGCCGGTATCCGCACCCACCACTGCCATTCATTGGCTTAGCGCCACCATCTCCCGCAATCCGCATAAAGTACTGTCAACCCATTGTCCGCCATGAAGTTTCTTCCTTATCCACATCGGATGTGGATAAGTCTGTGGAAGCAAGGCGCGCAGGCATTGCGCGGGTCAACAATCATGGACCTTGAGGCGGATTGGTGCGTTTTTCGTCAGACTGTCATAGTCATGGAGAATCAATCACTTGGCCATGTCGCTGAATTGTCATGCGGTCTTGTCCGGCCGGATTTCGAGCCTTGATGACGACAAACGGCGTGCTGTGCACAAGGCCAATTGCCGGAAGCCTTGCGCTGTCTTACGGAGCGTGAAAATTCCGTCTGTCAAGCACTCGGTCGCGATGATCCGGTGACGTGCATCAGGCCGGTCGTACAGTCCGCGATCAGGGCCTGCCGGTAGAATTGACGGCCACGGACGACCGCACGTTCGACCCTACCTGCAGCCCTTCGCCATGACGGCATGACCGCACGCCCTTCGCCCCCCCGCACGGATACAACACCCATTGCCTTCGTGCGCGGCATCGAGCAACACGGCCTCGTGCTCGCCGAAACGCAATGCGCCGACACAGGACGCGCGCGCGCGGCTGTGGCGTCATGCAAGGCCGACTTCCACGAACAGGCCGCGGCGCTGCAATCGGACGAATGGCCCTGCCTCTACTGGCGGATCCTGCTGGCGCAACCGGCGATGCGCGCTGCCATCGGCCGCGATCCCGACAATCCTTTCTCTTTACTCGATCCCGGCCCTCGCGCGGCCCTGTTGCTGCGACTCGTGGCCGGACTCGACCAGATGCAGGGCGCCGAGGCGATGGACGTGTCGCCGGAAGCGTATCGGCACGCGCTCTACCGCGCGCTGGAAATCCTGCGCGCGAAAGGCATCGACGAATCCTGGATGCGCGCCCTGCGCGATCGGCTGCGGCTGGACAGCACGCCGACTCATGCCGTCACGGCTCCCCGCGTCGCGGCCGATGCTGCCGTTGGCGCGCACGCCGCACATGCCACGATGCCGCGCTGGCTGCGTCCGGCCCTGTTCGTTGCATTGGGCTCGCTCGTGCTTGCCGGGATCGGCAGTTTCTTCTGGCAGCCCGCCTTTCTGAAATACGGCACGGCATCCGCGAACGGCATCGAGACGCTGCGCGAGCACAAGCCGGCCGAAATCCTTCCGGCGACCGCGAACCTCGTGTCGGGCGCGGACTTCGACCTGCTCGCCGACCCGCAAGGCGCGGGCGTGGCGCACGACCTCGACCTGTACGCGTGGTACGCCGCCACCGCGAATGCGCCGGCGGCATCGCCGAATCCTTCCGCGCCGCCCCTGCCGGAAACGACCCTGCCCGAGACGAGCGCGCCGGATGCCGACGCCGAACCAGCGGAGGGTGGCAATGCGCCTTGATCGCGCCATCCTTTTGCTGACCTGTGCGCTGTGCCTTGCACTCCCGGCAGCGCTAGCCGCGCCTGCCGGGTGGGGCACGCTCGATGCCGGCACCCAGGCCCTGCTCGCCCCTTGGCAGGATGACTGGGATCGACTCCCGACCGACCAGCGCGAGCGCCTGCTGGCAAACGCGCGACGCTGGCAGGCGATGGACGCCGACGCCCGCGCCGCGCTGCTCAAGCGCGACGCACAATGGCAGGCGATGCCTCCGGCCGAACGCGCACGGCTGCGCGCGCGCTACGCCGCATGGCAGGCACTGCCGGCCGACGAACAGGTGCGCGTTCGGGCCGCCGCATCGCGCTTCGCGTCATTGCCGGCGTCGCAACAGGGCGCGGTGCGCACGAATTTCGCGGCGCAGGATACCGGCCGGCAACTCGCGTGGCTGCTCGGACCGTCGATCGGCGAATGGATCGACCAAGCGGACGCATGGTTCGCTTTCGTGCCGGACAACGAGCGCGCGGCGACCCTGCGGATGCTGCAGGACCTGCCTCCCGATGCGCGCACGCAATTGTTCGCGCTGGCGCGACGCCTGCCGCCGGACCGGCGCGAGCAACTGCGCAGAGACCTGCTGTTGACCGCGCCTGCGCAACGCGCGGCCCTGATCGACCAGCGCCTGGCGCAATAGCGCGTCAGGTATCCAGCGTCGCCAGCACCCGGCGCTGCGCGCGCATCGCGTCGCCGAAGCGCGCGATGCCATCTGCACGCATGCGCGGAGCATGATCGCGCAGGTAATCGTCGAGCGCCGCGGCGTCGCGCAACCGATAGCGCACGCACCAGCCTTTCTCGGTCGCCGAATCGTCGACGATCGCGTGCAGTTCGGCGTGATCGAAGCCCGGCAGTGCGGCCACTTCCGCAACGTGTTCGCGCAGCCACGCCAGGTAGGCATCAGCGAGCTCGCCGCGCACGTGCACGGTGACTTCGTAGATCACAGCCATACGAGCTTCACCGCGAAGGTGGCAATCACCCCGAAGGTGAGCAGGATGGAGTAGA
Source organism: Lysobacteraceae bacterium (assembly GCA_035484515.1). GTDB lineage: Bacteria > Pseudomonadota > Gammaproteobacteria > Xanthomonadales > Xanthomonadaceae > SZAS-103. The sequence goes on along the minus strand of DATHOV010000291.1, from coordinate 729 downwards.
CCGTGCCGACCGCGAGGTATTTCAGGAGGGTCATGATCCAGCCCTGCGCGTACACGCGCTTCTGCATCAGCAGCAGGTAAAGCGGCATCCAGAGGATCAGGATGAATTTCGCGAACTCGATCGGTCCATGCATCCACGCCGCCGGCGTCACCCCTTCGAGTCCGTCGAGCAGCAGCACCAGAAGAAGGTCGAGACACAGGAATGCGTGGCTGTGCAGGGCGACGATGAAATGCTCCATGTACAGCCGCCGCTTGAAGAAATACACGACCTTGAGAAGCACCGCGAACAGCGGCAGCATCACGAACAGCGTCGAGGGCATCGCACTCAGCCAGGCATCGACCAGCAGGATCGGATTCTGCTTGATCCGCGCGAAGTTGCCCTTCGCCTGAGCGCCCATCTGGTTGAGCCACTTGTTCGCGAACGCGGGCAGGGCATCGAAGTGGATCGGATTCTTGACCGGATCCCAGGGTCCATTGCCGATATCGAAATCCGCGTCGTGATCCGGCGGCGGCTTGCCCGCTGCCTGGGCGGCATTGAGCTCGGCGATGCGCGCATCGGCCTGCTTGCGCACCTTGTCCTCGTCCCTGGTGAGGTCCTTGGCAACGCCAGGCACCTTGCCGGCAGCGGTCTCGCCGACCTGCATGCCCTGCAAGGCCTTGTCGCGTTCCTTTTGCACCTCGGCGACGGTCGTCGCGCCATTGATGCTGTCCTTGTCGATGTGCAACAGAC
>DATHOV010000290.1:0-2130 GCA_035484515.1 Lysobacteraceae bacterium | reverse complement strand
AGCCCTGCTTCCACGCGTGCCATGTCCATCGGCAGGATGCCGCAGGGCACGATGCCGTAGTCATCGCCGGCCTTCATCAACGCGTCCCAGACTTTCAGCCCTTTGTCGGCGTCCATCCAGATCTCGTAGCCCATGTCGCCGGTATAGCCGGTGCGCGAGATCGACACCGGCACGCCCGCCAGCGTGTTCTGCATCGCGCGGAAGTACTTGAGCTTGTCGAGCGACTTCTTGCAGCACAGGTTGAGGATCGTGCGCGACTTCGGACCCTGCAGGCTGAGCGCGCCCATCTGGTCGGTGACCTCGCGGATCGTCACGTCCATGCCGACTGCGTTCATCGCCAGCCAGCGCAGCGAGGGCTCGGCGGAAGTCATGCGGAAGCTGGTTTCGCCCAGGCGCGTGACCGTGCCGTCGTCGAGCATCTTGCCTTCATCGTCGCACCAGCCGGTGTAGAAGACCTGGCCCACCGCCATCTTCAGCACGTCGCGGGTGGTGATCCGGTGGAGCAGCAGGGCAGCGTCGGGACCGTCGATGAGGTACTTCATCAGCGGCGAAACGTCGATCAGCGCGGCGGCGTCGCGGATCGCCCAGTACTCGCGGTCGAGCGAGAGATCGTAGGACCCGACCACGATGTAGCCCGCCCAGCGCCGCCAGTTCTGCGGCAGACAGAGCTTCGAGGTGCGTTCGTGGAAGGGTGTGCGCTTGAGTTCGAGCATGGGTACCGTTGGTTGCAGCAGTGGAAGCAGCGGGCACCCAGATACTCGGGTCGATCCGATATTTTACCTGTCTTACGGCGTGCACGGTCACGACCTTGGCAACGCATGCCTGGTTCCGTCGCCAGGAGGGTCGTCCAGATCCGACTCGACGACGAATGCGCAGCTCGTCAATCCAGTCCGGGCGGCCGCAGCCGCAAGGCGGCGGAAGTCACATCGGCGTATTTCAGACCGGCGCCGGTGTTGAACAAGACCACACGATGCGAGGCATCGAGCACGCCGGTCGCAAGCAGGTGATCGTAGGCCGCGGTCGCGGCTGCGCCCTCGGGGGAAAGGAACATGCCTTCCTTCCCGGCCCAGTCCAGCAGGGAGGCGAAGATCTGCTCGTCGGAAACGGCGATGGCCATGCCGCCGGATGCTCGCAGGATGTCGAGGATGATGTAGTCGCCGTAAGGTTTCGGTACGCGCAGGCCCGCCGCTGCGGTTTCCGCGTCCTGCCACATCTGGCTGGCGGCGGCTCCGCTGTCGAAGGCCCTGACGACGGGCGCGCATCCGGACGACTGGATCGCGAACATGTGCGGTCGCTTGCCGGGTTTCACCCAGCCGAGCTGTTCGAGTTCGTCGAATGCCTTCCACATTCCGATCAGGCCGACGCCGCCGCCGGTCGGGTAGAACACCGCATCCGGATATTCCCATCCAAGCTGCTCGACGAGTTCATAGCCCATCGTCTTCTTGCCCTCCACGCGGAAGGGTTCCTTGAGCGTGGAAATGTCGAACCAGCCTTCGGCCTGCTTGCGCTCGCCCACCATGCGCGCGCAATCGGAAATCAGGCCATCGACGAGAGTGACGTTCGCGCCGTAGGCCATCGCCTCGACATAGTTCGCCAGCGGCACGTCGCGCGGCATGAAGATGTGCGCTTCGATATCCGCGGCCGCTGCATAGGCCGCGAGCGCTCCGGCGGCATTTCCCGCGGAGGGGATCGCGAGCTTGCGCAGACCGTAGTGCCGCGCCATCGTCACCGCGAGTGCCAGGCCACGCGCCTTGAAGGAGCCGGTGGGATTGGTGCCTTCCTCCTTGAGGAACAGGTTCGGATGGCGCTTGCTGCGCAGCATCGGCGTCCAGCCCTCGCCGAGCGTGACCGGTACGACATCGGGAAGGACGGCGCGGTAGCGCCACATTCCCGCCCATGGCGAACCTGCATTTTCGTCGACGACATCGCGCGGTGAACTTCCGCGCAGAGGGTCCAGGTCGTACCTGACATACAGCGCACCGGCCGGCTGATCGGTGCATTGCGTGCAGACGGTCTGCGGCGTCGTGGCCGAAAGTCTTGCATGGCAACGGGAGCATTCAAGGCAGGCGATGGCGGGCATGGGCGATCATCATCCGGTGGAGGGCAGGAATTCGTGGAAGCGCGATGTTT
>DATHOV010000289.1:0-2263 GCA_035484515.1 Lysobacteraceae bacterium | reverse complement strand
CTGTCCAGTCCGGTAATGCCTCATGCGTCGCGATAGGTGTCCCAGCCGCTGAGCGTTACCCGTAAATCATTGACCACCGTCGCCACGACAGGGCGCGTTACCAGCGGCTCATAAAATTTGCGCGACGCATCGGTGTGCTTGCAAAGTGCGGATTGAGCAGCTTCGGGCCCCGCCACCAGAGCAGCTTCAGCACGTCGCCGCGGCCTTGCCGCCTCGGCTTGTAGACGAACCGCTCAACCACGACCGTGACGCCGGAACAGGCCAGCATCCCCTTCGCACCTCCGCGATCAACCGACGCAGGTCGCACTCGTCCATTGCGCTCCTTCCCCTCGTTCCGCGCATGTTGCGGCGGGATGCGAGGTGCGTCCGAAACTGAACCGCAACCTGGTGCAAGGATTTCGCCGACTTCCCTCTCATCTGGGATTCCCCCGACGAACCGCCAGTGCAGGAGGCGGTTAGCCTAAAGTTTCAAGCAGACGGCTCCCGCGTCGCAGATCGGGCGCATCGAATCCTTCGCTGAACCAGCCGCGAATCGGCGCAAGCAGTTCGCGTGCCTTGTCCGGCTGGCCTTGGTCGCGCAGCAGCTCGGCCAGATCGATGGCGCCGCGCAGCGACCACAGATGACTGCCCTGCTCGCGCGATAGCTCGATCGCACGGTGCAGCAGGGTGGCCTTCTCGGCTGGGTCATCGTTGAGCAATGCGGCTTCCAGGCGGATGATCTCGGGCTGGCACCAGCGTTCGCCGGTCTGGTCCCCGAGTTCCTTGGCACGCAGCAGCAATCTTCGGGCGTCGACGAGATTGCCGCGCGTGGCGCCCAACTCTGCCGCTGCGGCCATCAGGAAGGGAAGCAGCGCCCAGGTCCGCGTTTCGTCGAGCTGATCGAGCGAGCGCTGCAGACGCTCCCACAGGGACGCATCGTCGCGTTCGTGCAGCAACGCCCAACTCTGGAACAGATGCCCTTCGGGGCCACCGAGGAATGTCTCGTAGTCGGTAGAGACCTCCAGCAACCGGGCGGACAACAGCCTCACCTGTTCGACATCACGTCGCAGCATCGCGTCGACGCAGCCGCGCCGCAGAGCGAATACCACGCTGATTGCATGTTGCAGGTGTTCGGCGTGGCGGAGCCCGCGGCGGCCTGACGCCTCGCCCTGCGCCGGATATCCCATCAATGTCAGACAGATCGCCAGGAACGAGCAGCCGGCGACGAACGGGTCGCGAGCGGTTTCCGAAGCCAGATCGCTGTCCTTGTCCGCTTCGTACAAGGCCAGCAGATGCTCGTACGCTGCGCGCGCATCAGCCAACCGGCCCAGCAACAGATAGGCGCTGCCGGCAACGCGTTCGCCGACGAGGATCGCCGCGCGTCGGCCGGTGCGATGGCCAAGGTCGAGAATCTCTTGCGCATATCTGATCACAGCCGCCGGCTCAGCGTGGCTGAAGTGATACACCTGTAAGCCATACAGCACCGACAGCAACAGGTCCGTATCGCCAACTTCCAGGCACAGTTCGCGCGCGCGCACGAAGGCCGCGTGACCCTGCTCGCTAGCCGAGCCGACCTGATCGATCAGGCCGCGCCCCAGCGCAACCTGCAGCGCCAGCTCCTGCCGGCGCGTCTCGCGTGAGTCGGGCAGGCCGTTCAGCAGACCAATGCCGCGCCGCAGGTGGCTGACCATCTCGGTCAGCGCGCAGCGCGCCATCGCACGTTCCGCCGCCTTGAGGTGGTAGTCGATGGCGCGGTCGGTGATTGCCGCCTCGGCGAAATGATAGGCGAGAAGTTCCGGCTCGACCAGGCCGCCTTCATCGCGTTCGAGTCCGAGTGCGACCTGGTGGTGCAACTCGCGGCGGCGGTCGCGCAGCAGCGAGCTGTAGGCCGCATCCTGCACCAGCGCGTGGCGGAAGCTGTAGATCAGCCTCGGCGGGTGTCCCTGTTCCACGATCAGGTCGGCTGCCACCAGTGCCCGCAGACTGCCGTGCAGCCTGTCCACGGTGATCGGGAACACCGATCGGAATAACTCGAACGAGAACTCGCGCCCGATCACCGCGCCCATCTGCGCCACTTCCTTGCCGCCCGCGAGCCGGTCGAGCCGCGCCATCAGCGATGCGTGCAGCGAACTGGGAACCACCACAGGCGAGCGCCGTCCTGGCAGGACATCATTGCTGCCGGCGCCGGCCGCTCCCATCTCCAGCACGCTTTTGGTCAGCTCTTCGACAAACAACGGCACGCCATCGGCATGAGCGATGATCTGATTGCGCACAGCTTCGGACA
>DATHOV010000288.1:0-3637 GCA_035484515.1 Lysobacteraceae bacterium | reverse complement strand
GGTCGATCCGGCGCGTGGCAGGCCGACGATGAAGATCGGGTCGGGCGCGGCCGCGCCGAAGCCCATGCGCTGCTCGAAGAAAGCCTTCGTGTAGATCCCCTTCGCGCGCCGCATGCGCCGGGTGCTGTCGTCCGCGTCGTGCGGACTCGCCTGCAGGCGGGTCGCATTGCCGCGCGCGTAGTGCGCGAACGAACGCTCGTAATCGCCCTCGTCCTCCAGCGCCTTGCCGAGCGCGAATTCGAGGTGCAGGCGATGTTCCGGATCGAGGTCGACGCGTTCGAGCGCGCATCGCATCGTCGCGATATCGTCGCCATCGAAGCGGAAGGTCTTCAGGTTGGCCAGGCTCCACCAGGCCTCGCCGAACTCCGGTTCGAGCGCGATGCAGCGCCGGTAGGCTTCGATCGCCTTGGCCGTGTCGCCGTGCGTCTTGAGCGCGTGGCCCTGGCTGAGCCATATCCTCGACTGGTCCGGAAACTCCTCGAGGATTTCCGAATACAGCGCGATGGCTGGCTCGTAGTCGCCGATCCGGCACAGCACCACGGCCTTGAGGTTGCGATGGCCCGGATTGCGGGCGTCGATCGCAAGCAGCTTGTCGATCTGCGCGAGCGCCTGCTCGGGTTTGTTGCTCCGGTGCAGGACCAGCGCGTAGTTCTGGCGCGCGGCGAGGAAGCTCGGCGCCAGTTCCAGGCAGCGTGCGAGCAGCACCTCGGCGTCCTCGCTGCGGCCGATCCGCGCGGCGACTTCGGCGAGCATGCGGATCGCGGCGACGTCGGTCGGCGATTGCTTCAGATGTCCGCGCAGCAAGGCCTCCGCCTCGGGCAGGCGGTTCTCGCAGAGTGCGCTCGCGGCGCGCAGGAGTTCCGGGTCGCGCGTCGAATGAAGCACGTGGTTCGCATAGGCCGCATCGGCCCCGGCGGTGTCGCCGGCAGCCATCAGGTGGTCGCCGATCGCGCGCCATGCCTGCGGGAGATCGGGCTTGAGCGCGACCGCGCGGCGCAGGGCCGTCAGCGATTCCCGGCCGCGCCGCGCCTGCCCGAGAGCGATGCCCAGTTCGAAATGCGCCAGCGCCGAGCGCGGTTGCGCGCGGGCGAGCGGTTCGAGGATCTGCAGGGCCTGCTCGATCTGGCCGCGAACGCGATGCGACGTTGCCAGGACCAGCAAGGCCATCGGGTGATCGCCGACCGTGCGGACGATCTCGCGCGCCTGCTCGGCGGCCATGGCCGGATCGGACGCAAGCAGACGCGAGGCGTGCGCTAGCGCCGCTTCCAGCGTCGCAGTGGGTTCGGGTTCGGCGCTCATCGAATTCCCATGGACCACGTTTTCGATGCCGGGCTCGTCGGTCATCATCCTAGCTGCACCTCTCCAGCGCCAGCGCCACGCCCTGCCCCACGCCCACGCACATCGACACGAGGGCGCGTCGCCGCTGATCCCGTTCCAGCTCGCGCATCGCCGTCAACGCCAGCCGCGCACCGCTGGCGCCGAGCGGATGACCGAACGCGATGGCGCCGCCATTGCGGTTCACGTGTTCGGCAGCGTCCGGCAATCCGAGCGAGCGGGTGACTGCAAGCACCTGCGCCGCGAAGGCCTCGTTGATCTCGATCGTGTCGAAGTCGGCCAGCGAATGCTCCAGCCGGGCCAGCAGCTTGCGGATCGCGGGCACCGGGCCGATGCCCATCGTGCGCGGTTCGACACCGGCCGACGCCATGCCCAGCACGCGCGCACGCGGATTCAGGTTCCAGCGCGCGATCGCCGACTCGGAAGCGAGCAGCAGAGCGCAGGCGCCGTCGTTGATGCCGGAGGCGTTGCCGGCGGTGATCGTCGAATCCGGTCCCAGCAGCGGCTTGAGCGCCGCGAGTTTCTCCAGCGTGGTGTCCGCACGCGGCTGCTCGTCGGCCGCCAGTTGCGCGGCCGGCATCAGTTCGCTCGCGAAACGCCCTGCGGCGATCGCGTGCATCGCGCGCTGCTGCGAACGCCATGCGTACCCGTCCTGGTCGGCACGCGCGATCGCTTGCTCGCGGGCGAGGTTCTCGGCGGTCTGCATCATGCTGTCGACTCCGTGCGCGGCGGCCATCGCCGGATTCACGAAGCGCCAGCCGAGGGTCGTGTCGGCCAGGGCCTGTTCGCGCGCGAACGGCTCTTCCGCCTTGGCCATGACGTAGGGAGCGCGCGACATGCTCTCGACGCCGCCGGCAATGACGAGGTCGCACTCGCCCGTCGCGATCGCACGCGCAGCCTGGCCTACCGCTTCCAGCCCCGACGCGCACAGGCGATTGACCGTCACGGCTGGAACCGACACCGGCATCCCGGCGAGCAGAACCGCCATCCGCGCGACGTTGCGGTTGTCCTCCCCGGCCTGGTTCGCGCAGCCGAGGATCACTTCGTCGATCGACGCCGGATCCAGCGCAGGCATGCGTTGCAGAAGGTGACGAATGGGCAGCGCGGCGAGATCGTCGGCGCGCACTCCCGCCAGGCCACCGCGCCAGCGCCCGAACGGCGTGCGCACGCCATCGCACAGGTACGCTGAGCGAAGGGCGTGCGCGCGACTCACAGCGACACCGATGCCATGCCCTGGGTCGGCAGGCAGCGTTCGATGGCCTTCGCGGTGTCGCGCAGTTTCGGCAGCATCGTTTCGGTCGCCTCGCGCGCCACGTGTTCGTGGTAGGGAAGGCTCACGTTGAGCGCCGCGGCGATCCGCCCGATCTTGTTGTGCACGGGCACAGCGATCGAGCACAGGCCCAGTTCGAGCTCCTGCTCGACATAGGCGTACTGGCTTTCGCGCACGTCCTCGACGAGGCGCCGCAACTTGCGCGGATCGGTCACGGTGTGCGCCGTCAGCTTGCGCGTCTCGCATTGCGACAGCCAGGTCCTGAGGTCCGCATCGGAAAGGCCCGACAGCAGGACGCGACCCATCGAGGCCACGAACGCCGGCAGTCGCGCGCCGATGCCGAGCGCGGCCGACATCACGCGGCGCACCGGCACGCGCGCGATATAGACGATCGACTGCGCGTCGAGCACCGCCATCGAGCAGCTGCGGTTCACCTTGAGCGCGAGCGACTCGAGCATCGGCTGCACGGTATCGGTGAAGTTGAGCGAGCCGAGGTAGCCGAAGCCAAGCTCCAGCACGCGCGGCGTGATCGCGTAGCCGCGACCTTCCGCGCGCAGGTAACCCAGGTGCTGCAGGGTCAGCACGAGGCGACGCACGGCAGCGCGCGAAAGACGCGTGCGCGCAGCGATGTCGGCCAGGGTGGGATTGGAGTGTTCCGCGTCGAAGCCGCGCAGCACCTGCAGGCCGCGCGCGAGCGATTGGACGTAGTCGGGGCCGTGCACGAAACCAACCGCCTTCTTGGGCATCGTATCTGCATCTCCGGATGGGCGAGGACCGGATCGGTCACGTTGACGCGGAGATTAGTGCTTTGTAGCATTGTGCGCAATGCGGACATCACGTGCGATATTCGCACACACCGCTCCCTTCGAGGTGGTCGTGGACGAGCGCACCTCCGTGCTGCACAGCTGGTGCGTCCAGTCCGAATGGAATGCGCCGACCGTGGTCGGCGGCTCCGGCGCGCGACTGCATCTGGCCGACGGCCGTTCGATCCTCGACATGAGCAGCCTCGCCGAATGCTGCAACCTCGGCCAT
>DATHOV010000287.1:0-13791 GCA_035484515.1 Lysobacteraceae bacterium | reverse complement strand
GTGCTGGATGACGGCAGCGTGGGCGGGTGGGAGAACCCGGGCCCGGTGGCGGGCAGCTGGACCGAGTACGGCTACGGCTTCAAGGGCGACGATCTCGTCCCCGCCACGCGTGCGACCTTCAACGGCGCCACGCCACGCCACTACGCGTTCCGCTTCTGGAGCATCAGGAACAAGCAGGACGCGGGCAAGTTCCTGGAGTCCGACGACTGCAACAAGATGTCGTAGGGCGCCTCCACGATCGCGCCATGGATTCATTGCCTCAGGTTGTGTTCCGTCGGCGGATGCGAGGATCGGCCTGCATCATCCTCGCGGCGCAGGAAGCGCCGCCGTCCAGCGATCCATCCAGGGAGAGGAACATGACCCACCAGCCAGTACGCAATGCCTTCGCCGACCCGCGCCAGGATGCGCAGCCCGACATCGAAACCGACGACTCGCTGCCGTCAGACCAGCCCGGTGTCGAGAACCCGGAAGCGAACGATTTCGAGCGGTCGCAGGAAGACGTGGAGACCGACGATCCGGGCGATGCGCAGCGCGCATCGAAATCCGAACCGGACGGTGATGGTGAGGAAGAGTCCCGCTGATCCGGGGCGGGATCTGCCACCCGAAGGCACGGCAACTTCGAGTTGACCAGCTTCGCTGTCGAGAAGCGCTTCCTCCTCCGGATCAAGTCCGGGGCAGGGATGACAAGGCCGTGGCCAGCTCACGGCTTTCTACCCGCTGAATCCGTGGTTCCCGGATATCCCCGTTCCACCGCTCCTTCCGGCTTTCGTGGTCGACGATCATTCGCCCGTTTCGGGCTCGCGGCAGTGCATGCTGTTTTCCACGCCGAGCACGCCCAGCGGCAATCGTTCGAGCACGTGATGTTCGGTGTCGATGGCCCAGTAGGCGACGACCTTCCGGTCACCGACCAGGCGCATGCCGACGCCTGTCCGCGCCGCGTCGTCCGGTATGGGCGAGTCGCATTGGAGGAACGCATTGGCTGTGCCGGGGTCCGGCAACACGACGACGTCGCTGATGCGACAACCGCCGTCGTCGGTGTCGGTCGTCAGGAAGGCGAAGCGGCTCTGGTCGCGCATCATCGGACGCACGGAAGCGCCGGCTGCGATGACGGGCATGAATCCCTTGATGGGCGAGAAGCCGGACCACAAGTCCGGTGACGGCTTCATCAGGATATCGCAGGACTGGCCGATGAAGCCGCGGACGTGCGCCAGCGTCGATGGATCGACCGGGAAAGGACGCGTCTGTGCGTAAGCGGCTGGACTCGCAGCCTGCAGGCTCTGGTTCTTCAAAGCCTCGATTCGATGTGCATAGGCGGATTCCAGGCAGGCGACATCGGTGCAGGCGCCGCGAACGGTCGACAACCACACGTCTTCGTCGTGTCGCAAGGCTTTTGGATCCAGGCCCGCCTGACCACTTGCATTGCTGAAAATATCGCCGAGTTGCGCGTCGAGCCTCGACAGGTCCGGCGAGCTGCAGATCAGGTGTTCGACGTTGGACTTTGCGCGCGCGCAATCGAAGCCTGGAGCGGGCGACACGCTCGCGGGGCCGTGGCCAGGCGAAGAGTTCGCATCGCCGGCGCGACTCGTGGAAGACAACCCGCAAGTCAGGACAATCGCAAGGGCGGCCGCATTGTTCATGAGTGTTTCCGATGGAAAGAGATGGAACGGGCGCGACAAGGCTTCAGTATCGCAAACCGACCTTGACGGAATTGTTGTGAATATCGGGGAGCATGGGTTTTCCACTTGCCGAAACCATGGCCTGTCCCCGAACGTGGGTGGGCGAGATCAGCCAGCGCTTTGAACCCAATGACCGATGGGCGCCGGCCGGCCCAGAAGGTAACCCTGCCCCAGTTCGCATCCCATGGCCAGCAGGGCCTTGCGTTGTTCGTCCGTCTCGATGCCTTCTGCGACCACGGTCATGTCCAGCGCTCGCGCCAACGCCAGTACGGCTGCTATCACGGATGAAGCGCTGCTCTTGCCTTGCTTGCCGAGTTCGCACACGAAGGCGCGGTCGATTTTCAGCATCCGCAGCGGGAAGGTATGCAGGTAGCTGAGCGATGAATAGCCTGTCCCGAAGTCGTCCAGCGCGGCACCTATGCCCATGTCCCGGAGCTGTTCGAGGGTGGTGCGAACCCGATCCGGATGCTCGATCAGCGATCCCTCCGTGAGTTCCAGCAGCAGACGCTGTGGCCGCAGTCCGGTTCGTTCGAGCATCTCCCGAAGGCGGGTACCGAATTCGGCGCGCCTGAAGTGCCGCGGCGAGACGTTGATAGTGAGGAACCTGTCGTCCCGGACCAAGCGGCCGACCAGTCCGCAGCTGAGTTCGAACATCCGCCAATCGATGGCTTCCATGCTGCCGTTTTCTTCGGCGACCTTCAGGAACTCCGCGGGCCCGATCACTCCGCGACCCGGGTGGTTCCACCGGATCAGCGCCTCGTAGCCCATCGTTTCGCCGGTCTGCAGATGGATCATCGGCTGGAAATATGGCTCGAACTGATCCTGTTGCAGTGCCATACGCAGCTCGCCCTCCAGCGTCAGCACGTCGCCGGCCGCTTTCTGCAGCGATTCGTCGAAGAGCTCGAAACGTCCGCGCCCCAGGTTCTTCGCCCGGTACATCGCGGTATCGGCATCGCGCAGGACCTCGTCGGCCAACTGGTAGCGCTCGTCGGCGAAGGCGATGCCGATGCTCGCCGATGGCGCCAGTTCGGTGCCGCCAACCAGCAGGGGCGCACCCAGCGCTGTGATGACGCGCTGGGCAACCTTCAGGGAGGTCGCAGGAATCGGCACATCCTCCAGCAGGATCGCGAACTCGTCGCCGGAAAGACGCGCCACCAGGTCGGGCTCCCGCACGCAGGTCAACAGGCGGCGGGCCACCTCCTTGAGCACCTCGTCGCCGGCGAGATGGCCGAGGCTGTCGTTGATCACCTTGAACCGGTCCACATCCATGTACAGCAACGCGCAACGCCGCGTCGGTTCGCGCTTGAGTCGAGCCAGGGCCCGCCCCAACCGATCCCGCAGATAGCCCCGATTGGGCAGGCCCGTCAACGCGTCATGCATGACCTGATGGGTCAGCTGATGCTGGATGCGCTCGCGCTCGATGATCTCGTTGCTCAGTTCGAGCGTGCGCTCCTGCACACGTTGTTCGAGCTCGGCATACGCGCGCTGCAACGTATCCGCGGCGCGGCGGCGCAGCAGGCTGTTGGCTACCTGGGAGGCCACGAAGCTCAGCAATTCCTGGTCCGCGGGTCCATACGCGACCGACTCGTCGTAGCTCTGCACCACGATCAGCCCGAGGGTCTGTTCGTCCACCCGCAACGGGACGCCCAGCCAGCATGCCGCTGGCGGGCTGGCGGTCTGCTGCTTGATCGTGCCTTTGCGGAGCAGCTCGACGATGTCCGCCCGCCGCAGCAGGACTCCGCCGTGGCGCAACACGTGTTCGCTCAAACCCTGTCCGAGCGGCCGCGAAGGAATCTCCTGCTCGGTCTCATCGACCAGGTACGCGAACTCCAGCGAAGCACCATCCGCGGAAAGCAGCGCGATATAGAAGTTTCCCGTATTGATCAAGACGCCGACGACCCTGTGCACGCTGCGGTAGAAATCGCTCTGGCTGATATCGGCGGTGGCCAGCTGGGCGATCTGGAACAGGGCCGTCTGCAGCCGCTCCGCGCGCTGGCGCTCGACGATCTCGAGCTGGAGTTCGCTCGTGCGCACACGCACGCGCTGCTCCAGGTCCTCCTTGTCCTGCTTGCGTTCGAGCGCAATCAGGATGTGGCTGCCGACGAACTCCAGCAGCGCCAGATCATCGGCCGAATAGCCGATTTCCTCCTGGTAGCTCTGCACGACCACTGCGCCATGGACACGACCGTCCCGCACCATCGGAACGCCGAGCCAGTCGTAGCCGTCCGGCCCGATGACGATGAGCGGACCCGAAACCTGCGCACGCAATTGGGGGGTATTGCCCATCAACGGCTTGCCGTCGCGGATCAAATACCAGGTCAGCGACTGCTCCCGCGAAGCCATCGGGATTTCGAGCGTCGGATCGCGCGGCCTCAAATCCTCGACATCGGCGAAATACAGGAATCGAAGCGTGTCGCGTTCGGCGTTGTACAGGACAATGAAGAAATTCTCGGCGTACATCAGGGTGCCAACGATGGCGTGGACCCCCCGCAACATTTCGGGCATCGGCTGGTCGGACCCTGCCAGGTCGGAAATCGCGAAGAGCGCTCGTTGCAGGGTCTCGGAACGTTCGAGCCGCGAGTGCGAAATCCTGAGGTCGGCAGACTCCAGCGCACGGCACAGGTGCAGAGCCGCGGTTTCCAACTGCGGCTGCAGCGCATCGAGCAGATGCGAGGCATCCGCATGCGGCCATACAGTGAGTACAAGGACTACCGGGTTGATTTCGAACAGCCGGATCGCGACCCGACGTCCATCCGCTGAGAACACCGGAAGCGCGAGACCGGCGGCAGTCCGCGCAAGCTCCAGCTCGGCGGTGTCCAGGTGCGTCGCCGGCTCGCTTTCTGGCTTCCCCGACCTGTCATTCAATCCCCATGCCAGAACGGCCGATTCGCACTCAGACCGATCACGCGCCATCTGCACGATGATCGCAGCGACTTCGCTTGGCGTGCCGGCGCGCGCCAGACTTCGAAATCGTTCGATTTGTGCCGACTCGCTGATCTTGGAGGAACTCTGGTTGGCGGCGTCGGCCACGCGGCTTTACCAAGTAGTGAGGAGAGGGATTCACGCGTCTTCGCCTTGTCTATCACAACGACCCTGAACCGGCATGGCACGTGTCACAAACAGCAGCGGGCTCGCAGCACCGCTTGTCATCCCGAGCGAAACCAGGGATCTGTCACCCGAAAGCAAGGCAACTGCGAGAGGACCAGCTTCGCTGCTGAGAAGCGCCTCCTCACTTCGCTTTGGATGACAGAGCGGGAACACAAGGATCGAGAAAGTCCATGTGGCCTGCGTCCGCGAGTTCGACATAGTCGATGCGGTCGCCGGAGGGCCTTTGCAGCGGCGACCTAGCCACGCGCCGCTTAGCGTCCGTTCATTGCCAGTACCCGAATCTCGCGAAGCACGACAGCCGTTTCGCTGGCGGAAGAGGCGCGCTGTGTATCGCAGCGACGGATGTTACCGTTCTTGCGCGACGTCTGCGGCTGCGACGTGGTCGCATCGAGCGAGGCCAGCCCGGCGACCGCGAGCATTCCGATCATCATGATCACGCAGCACGACGGACGCGGCGCCCACGCGCCCGATCTCGCCATTCGGCAGGGCGGCGTGCCGGTACCCACGGATTGACGCATCATGGGTCTGAAGACCCTTGCGATTCCCAGCGAGACGCAGGACATGACCCAGACCCAGCCTTCACCTCAGGAAGAGTACCGGCTTTCCTTCCTGCGCCATCTGGCCAATCGCCTCGAGGCCGTCGAGCAACGGATCCACCGCCACCGGCACACGGGCTGGGACCTGGCCGGGATATCGCTGCTGCACGACGACGTGCAACGCCTAGCCGGATCGGCCGGGCGCTATGCTCTGATCGTGCCGAGCCAGCGCCTGCTCATGCTCGAGCAGTTGCTCAGCCAGCAGCTCGCGTGGAAGCGCCTGCCCGATCCGCCGCAGGGAGACCGTTTCCTGGCGCAGTTGCTTTCGGTCAAGGCATCGCTCGCCGAGCTGCCAGAGTTCCGAAAGTCGCCCGCGCCCACGGATGACGCGACGATCGACATCCCCGGGACGTTCGTCGACGGCGCGCCGGGACCTGCGACGCCGAACGTCGCGGCCGCGAAGCAATCCGCGCTCGCGGCCGCTTATGGCTGGGCGCCGGTGCGTCAGGTCTTCGTGCTCAGCGATCACAACGCGTTCGCGGCCGACATCTGCCAGCGCCTGAAGGCCGAGGGCTTCGAGGTCGATGCGGTCCACTCGATCGACGCACTGACCGGATTGCTCAAGGGCATGGCGCCCGAACTGCTGTTCGTGGACGCCTCGCGCATCGACGACCTCGCCACAGCCGGCTCCGCGCGCTGCGAGTCGCTCAAGCGCTCGCCCGACAAGGACGCGCGGATTCGCCTGGTCGCGCTCGCGCCGCAGGACAACCTGCAGACCCGTCTCGAGGCGCGCCGTGCGGGCGTGGATCTGCTGCTGTTCCCGCCCTTCAACATCGTCGAGGTGATGCGACAGGTACAGGCGCAGCTAGCGCCTCCGGAAGAGGATCCGGTGCGCGTACTGATCGTCGAGGACGACCGCGCCCAGGCATTGTTCGCGCAGAGCGTGCTCGCGAACGCGGGCATCACGGCACAGGTCGAGCTCGACGCGCTGCGCGTGCTCGATACCCTCGAGGGCTTCCGGCCGGACATGATCCTGATGGACCTGCACATGCCCCATGCCGACGGCATGGAACTGACGGCGCTGATCCGCGAGCACCAGGCTTTCATGGACATTCCGGTCGTGTTCCTCACCGGCGAGAACGATCCCGAAGCGCGTACCGAGGCGATCAATGCCGGAGGCGACGATTTCCTGACCAAGCCGGTCGGTCCGAAGAACCTGATCGACGCGGTGCGCAGCCGCGTGAAGCGGCGCCGTGCGGTCGTGCGCCGCAACCGCCGGATCGAGGTGCGCGACGAGCGCACGGGCCTGTACCGTCGCGGCTTCCTGTTCGACCGCATCAACGACGCGATCGGTACCGCAGCGGACCAGGGCAGCCGGGTCGGCGGCGTGCTCTTCGTCGAGATCGAGGACGTCACCGCGCTGCGCGAACGTTTCGGCCTGATCGCACTCGAGCGCATCCTCGCAGCCGCGGCGCGCCTGCTCGCAGAGGCGGTGGGCGAGACGCTCGTGGCCGCGACGCTGATCGACCACGCCTTCGTCGTGCTTGCGCCCGAACTAGACGACGCCGCGCTCGTCGGACTCGGTACCCGCCTGCGCGCGACGCTGACCCGCCACCCGTTCCAGGAGGATGGCAAGCCGCAGCGGCTCACGGTGGAGGTGAGCGCATGCCCGTTGCGCTACGGCTTCGACGACGCGAGCGCGCTGATCACGACCGTCGAACGCGCCTGCCACGAAGCGCGCGTGGGCGACCGGGGCGTGCGCCTGTACGCACCGGCCGAGGATTCCGAGCAGAGTCCGGAGGCATCGCTCGCACGCCTGATCCGCGACGCGATCGGCGGCGACGGCTTCGGCCTAGTCTACCAGCCTATCGTCGCCGTGCACGGCGCGCAGGACGCGCAATACCAGACCCTGCTGCGGCTGCGCGACACGTCGGGTCGGCTCGTGCCGGCGGCCGAGATCCTGCCGCTCGCCGAGCGCGCGGGACTGATGATCGACATCGACCGCTGGGTGCTCACGCGCGCGATGAGCGTGCTCGCGCAGCAGCGGGACTCCGGACAGGGCGTGCGTCTGTTCGTGCCGCAGGCTCTCACCACTTTCGCCGCGAAGGACCAGGACGTTTTCCTCAAGGCCGAACTCGCCGCGCACCAACTGTCGGGATCCTCGCTCGTGCTCGAATGCCGTCTCGCGGATGCGCTGCTCAATCCGCCCGCGCTCCAGGCCTTCCTGCGATCGATGGGCGGCAACGGCGTGCAGCTGTGCCTGGGCCAGTACGAGCACGCCGCGGACGCCGATCACCTGCTCGACCGAATCCGGTTGGGCTACCTCAAGCTCGCGCCGAAATACGTAATCGGCAACGGTCCGCAGGAACTCAGCAGCGAACTGCGCACGCTCTGCGAGCGCGCGCACCGGCTCGACATCCAGGTGATCGGGCACCGCGTCGAGGATCCGCTGACTGCTTCGATGCTGCAGGGCTGCGGCGTCGACTGCCTGCAAGGCAACTTCGTGAAGGGCGCCGGAGAGGAACTCGCATTCGACTTCGACGCGGCGATGATCTAGCGAACAGCACGCGCAGGGCATGCGAACACTTGAGCTCCACGAAAAGCCATCCCGAGCGTCAAGCGTCATCCCGGGCAACGCGAGAAGCGCTTCTCAACAGCGAAGCTGGTCATCTCGAAATTGCCTCCTTGGGACAACAGATCGCGTTGCCCGGATTGACCAGGGAGTCGACAAGCCCCTGCCCTCACCGCTGGATCTGGAGCAGTTGCAATTCCACCCGCGGGTAGTCGATCGCCATCGCCTTCAGGCGCGAGAGTTGATCGATGCCCAGGATCAGCGCCGGGCCGTCGTTGAGGCCCAGCCGGCCGAAGGCCCGCATGTCCGCAAACCGCACCTCCGGCGCCGGAAAGACCGCATCGCCGATCGCCAGTTGGCCGAGCCGCGTTTTCCAGGCCGGCGTCGGCCGCACGGACATGTCCGATATCGGATCTTCGCGGCGCAGCCGCTTGTCGTCGGGTGCGAATCCCATGGCCGCCTGCAGAGCCGGATTGCCGATCGTGTATCTGGCACCGGTGTCGATCAATGCCTTCGCGCGCACGCCATCGACGATCACGTCGACGATCAGGCTGGTGGTGCCGCCGAGCGTCCCCTTGACCGTCATGTATCCGGCGGGCGCCGGACCGGAGGGTCCGAAGGCCATGCGCTTCCTGAAGAAGTCGAGCTCGATGCGCCCGCCAACGAAGGCCCGCATCCCCATCACGCCCTGGGCGTAGATCGGGAACACGATCATCGGTTCGTCGTGCAGATCGAACAGGTCGCTTCGGTAGTCCTCGACAAGGACTCCATTCGCCGGGTTGCCATCCGCCGATTGCACACTCACGCTGCCATCAGGCCGCAACCGCATCAGCGCAGCGGTCAGGGTCGACAGGACCGAATAGGCCGAGCCGGTATCCACCATGAACCGGAACGGCCCCTTACCGTCGAGCATCACCTCGGCCTTGTAGTAGTCGAAGCGGTCGATCCTGAGCGGGATGCTGGCGGTCGCAACGGGCCCGCCATCGGCCGCTGGCGCGGCCTGCGACGCCAGCAGCGTCAGTACGAGAAAGAATGGGGTCAGGTTCAATTTTTGGTTTGGCATCGCCGCACAGAATCAAGAATGAACCTGACCCCATTTTTTCTCCAGCCACGCGCAGAACTCGGCGTGAGCCTGGCTCAAGGGATCGAGGAAGTCCATGTGGCCTGCGTCCGCGAGTTCGACGTAGTCGATGCGGTCGCCGGAAGCTCTCGCAGCGGCGACGTAACCACGCGCGATTTCGATCGGGAGCGCCGCGTCCAGCGTGCCGTGCAGGATCAACTGGCGCACGCCGAGCGGCAACCGGGCCATCGGGGAGGCGGCCACGTAGCGTTCCGGAAAATCGTCCGGCGATCCGCCGAGGAAGCCGGCAACCGCACCGTTGCCGGCGCCCAGTGCGAAGCCGCTGGCGAGGTCCGCTACTGCAGCCAGTCCGGCAGCGGCGATCGGGCGCACGCGGGAAGGTCCATGGATGCCGTGCGACGATCCGCCCGTGGCGGCCCACAAGGCGAGGTGCCCCCCAGCGGAATGTCCAGCGACGATCACGCGATGCAGGTCGAGATCGGCGCCTTCGTCGACGAGGATCGCCAGATGATCGATGCCCGCCGCGACATCCTCGAACGTGCCCGGCCAACCGCCGCCCGGCTCACCGAGCCGCCGATACTCGAGGTTCCACACCGCGAATCCACGCACCGCAAGATCCTGCGCGATCGCGTCCAGTTCGTCGCGGCGATACGGCATCCGCCAGAAGCCGCCATGCAACAGGCACACCACTGGCGGTAGCGACGTCTGCGGCAGATAGAGATCGCCGACCTGGCTTGGCAACAAGCCATACGGAATCGTGCGGACAGCGTGCCGGGAGTGGTGTTCGATGGTCACTGGCGATCTTTTGGAAACGCCTGCGCGCGGGCGGCCATTGGAGGATATTGCCATCGGCGTTGCGTCTATGCATCCGCCATTCGATGCGGCATGGCGACCGTAGGCACCGTCACTGCACGGCCGGCCTCCCGCCTGTTCGAGGCCGACTCCGCCCGAACGTCGCTTAGCGCCCGTTCATCGTCAATGCCCGAATCTCACGAAACATCAACAGTCGCTGTGTCATCGTCCTTCGAGCGCGCCTCTTTCACCGGCACAACGGCGCCATGACGGCGCGAGTCGCGCAGGCGACATGGCTGGGGTCGAGGAACCGATTTTTCGCGTGTACGTAAGGCAACAAGGACGTTTCGCCAAGGAGGCGACATGACATATTCAGCCACCATCCTCATCGTCGATGACGATGCGGGGAGCCGCGATTCGCTGGCGCAGCTGTTGCAGAACGAAGGCTATTCGACGCTGAGCGCGGCCAACGGCAAGCAGGCGCTCGCCATCGTCGCCCAGAACCCGCCCGACCTGATCCTGCTCGACGTCGTGATGGACGACCTCGACGGCTACGACGTGGCCGCATCGATCAAGGCCAACCCGGCGACCGCGAGCATTCCGATCATCATGGTCACGGGACACGATGGACGCGGCGCCCAGGTGGTCGCCTTCGATGCCGGAGCGGAGGCTTTCGTGCTCAAGCCCGTCGACATGGCCGTCCTGTCGTTGCGGATCCGGAACCTGTTGCGCCTCGCCCAGGCGACGCCGGTGCACGAGATTCAGCAGATCGCCAGCCCGTAAGGCGGCGGTGGTCGCATGCAGTCGTAGCACGGATGAAACGCTTCTCAACAGCGAAGCCGGTCAATCCCGGGAGGCTTCCTTGTGCTACAAAGCCCTGCCCGTCGTAGCCGGAGCTAATCCGGGCCACAAAGCTGAAGCGCCACATCACTGCAAACCGTTCAGCACGCATCACGCCTTCAACTTCCACCCCGTCCTGAAAATCCACCACACCGCGACCAGGCACACCGCCAGGAAGCCGAGGATCGCCACCGCGCTCACGACCACGTCGACATCGGCCAGGCCGTAGAAGCTCCAGCGGAATCCGCTGATCAGGTAGACCACGGGATTGAACAGGGCGACCTTCTGCCACGCCGGCGGCAGCATGCTGGTCGAATAGAACGCGCCGCCGAGGAAGGTCAGCGGGGTGACGATCATCAACGGGATCACCTGCACCTTCTGGAAGTCGTCGGCCCACAAGCCGATGATGAAACCGAACAGGCTGAAGGTGACCGCGGTCAGCAGCAGGAAGCACAGCATCCAGAACGGATGCACGATGTCGTAAGGAACGAACACGCGCGCGGTGATCAGCATCAGGAAGCCGAGCATCACCGATTTGGTGGCGGCCGCGCCGACGTAGCCGAGCACGACTTCGATGTACGACACCGGCGCCGACAGCAGTTCGTAGATCGTGCCGGACCACTTCGGCAGGTAGATGCCGAACGATGCGTTGGAAATGCTCTCGTTCAGCAACGCGAGCATGATCAGGCCGGGGATGATGAAGGCGCCGTAGCTCACGCCGTCCACCGTTCCCATGCGCGAGCCGATCGCAGCGCCGAACACCACGAAATACAGCGACGTCGACAGCACCGGCGAGGCTATGGACTGGGTGATGGTGCGGAACGTGCGCGCCATCTCGAAGCGGTAGATCGCGCGAACCCCGTACCAGTTCATGCCGCACCTACCTTCGCGTTCGAGTGCACGAGGCTGACGAAGATATCCTCGAGCGAACTCTCGCTCGAATGCAGGTCCTTGAACACGATGCCCTGCCCGGCAAGCGCGCTCAGCAGCGCGGCGATGCCGGTTTCCTCGCTCTGGGCGTCGAAGGTATAGACGAGGGCGTG
Organism: Lysobacteraceae bacterium; assembly: GCA_035484515.1. Classification (GTDB taxonomy): domain Bacteria; phylum Pseudomonadota; class Gammaproteobacteria; order Xanthomonadales; family Xanthomonadaceae; genus SZAS-103. Next base: position 2,143 of record DATHOV010000287.1, on the reverse strand, counting down.
GCCGTCGTCGATCAGTTCGAGCGGCAATTCCGCCAGCGCGTCCGGAATGCGTTCGAGCGCCTGCTGCAACTGCAGCGTCAACTGCTTCTTGCCCAGCTTGCGCATCAGCACGACCTTGTCCTCGACCAGGATCAGCTCGCCCTTGCTGATCACGCCGATGCGGTCGGCCATTTCCTCGGCCTCCTCGATGTAGTGGGTGGTCAGGATGATCGTCACCCCGCTCGCGCGCAGGTCGCGCACCATCTGCCACATGTCGCGGCGCAGCTCGACGTCCACGCCGGCGGTCGGCTCGTCGAGGAACAGGATCTTCGGCTCGTGCGATAGCGCCTTGGCGATCAGCACGCGCCGCTTCATGCCACCCGACAGCGTCATGATCTTGCTGTCCTTCTTGTCCCACAGCGACAGATCGCGCAGCACCTTCTCCAGGTGTCTACTGTCCGGCGGCTTTCCGAACAGCCCACGGCTGAACTTCACCGTCGCCCACACCGTCTCGAACGCATCGGTCGACAGCTCCTGTGGGACCAGCCCGATCAGCGAGCGCGCCGCACGGAATTCCGGGACGATGTCGTGGCCGTCGGCCAGGACCGTGCCACTGCTGGCATTGACGATGCCGCAGACGATGTTGATCAGCGTGGTCTTGCCAGCGCCATTCGGCCCCAGCAGGGCGAAAATCTCACCGCGCCGGATGTCCAGATCGACCGACTTCAAGGCCTGGAAGCCGGATGCGTAGGTCTTGCTGAGGTTTTTTATCGCGATGATCGGTGACATCCGGTGCTCTTCCACGACAGCAGTGATCCATCCTAGCCGAGCGGGCGTCGATCGTGGAAAAGCCTGGGGATCAAATCGTCACAGTCCCATCGAACATCCGGTCATCCGAGCAACTGGTGTCATTCCTGCCCACGCGCCCTTTCATCCGGGCGTAGGAAACGAGCACAATGCGCCCATGAAGAACATCGCGGGAAGATCCCCTGCCCTGTCGACGTTCCTGCTGGCGACGGCGATCGCGGCAGCGGGCATCGGCAACGCCGGCGCCAGTCCCTTCGTGCTGGCCTATACCGACGATGGCGATCCGCGGTCGTACACGAACCTGCTGGCCTTCCACTCGCACCTGACGGCGGTCGCTCCCGGGAACGCGTATTCGATGCGGGCCGACGGCACCATCGACACCAGCGGCGTGACGGTGAACACGACCCACGTCATCGCCTATGCGAAGAGCCAGAAGCTGGCGCTCTACGGAACGGTCAGCGACTTCAACAACACCATCCAGAACTGGGATCCGGCCATCACCCAGACGGTCGAAAAGACGGCGGCCAGCCGCAACCACGCGGTGGCGAGCCTGGTCGATCTGGCGGTGAGCAACGGGTTCACCGGGATCGACCTCGACTTCGAGATGGTCGGGCAGGAAGCCGGCGGTCCGCTCGGCTCGGACAAGACCCACCACACCGCGTTCGTGACCGCACTGGCGAGCGCCCTCCACGCCAAGGGGCTCCAGCTCATCCAGAGCGTGCCGGCATCGGATGGCACCACGAACTACGCCTACTACGACGGCTACGACTACGCCGCCCTGGGCGCCGTCTCCGATTACATGCAGGTGATGACCTACGACGAGGTCGGACCCGGATGGTCGTCCTCGCCCGCGGGAACCTGGCCAGGCCCTTGTTCGGGGCTGGACTGGATGAACGACATCATGACCTACATGGTTTCGGTCATGCCTTCATCGAAGATCCTGCTCGGCCTGCCGGCATACGGATACGACTTCAGCACCGGCCAGTTCCAGACCTGGGCCGCCGACAAGGCCTACGGCACGTTGGGCTTCACCGCCTACATCGCCTCGAAGAACGCGACGGTCGCTTTCGATGCGGGCTCGTACACCCCGAATGCGATCTGGGGCAAGGTGGTCCAGGAATCGGGCAATTTCTCGAAAGCCAAGGCGCAGCCGATCCTCTGGTACGACAATCCGGCAACCATCTCCGCGAAGGCGGCGTTGGTCCCGAAGTACCAGTTGGGCGGCACCGGCATCTGGGCGATGGCCTACGAAGACTCGTATTTCTGGAGCGCACACAACGCCGGCCTGGCGGGCGGCGACCCCGGCAACATCGCGCCGCTGGGAACCGGGCAGGTCTGGAACGGCATGACCAGTGCG
>DATHOV010000286.1:0-4761 GCA_035484515.1 Lysobacteraceae bacterium | reverse complement strand
CGACGGGCGTCGGCAAGACCGAACTTTGCAAGGCGCTTGCGGAATTCCTGTTCGATTCGACCGAAGCGATGGTGCGCATCGACATGAGCGAGTTCATGGAGAAGCATTCCGTCGCGCGGCTGATCGGCGCCCCCCCGGGATATGTCGGCTATGAAGAGGGCGGCTATCTCACCGAGGCCGTGCGGCGGCGTCCTTACAGCGTGATCCTGCTCGACGAGGTCGAGAAGGCGCACCCTGACGTGTTCAACATCCTGCTGCAGGTACTCGACGACGGCCGCCTCACCGACGGCCAGGGTCGCACCGTGGACTTCCGCAACTGCGTGATCGTGATGACGTCCAACCTCGGTTCGCACGTGATCCAGGAAATCGCCAACAACAGCACCGCCAACGAGGATTCGCCAGAGGCCTATACGCAGATGAAAGCCGGGGTGATGGCGGTCGTGCAGGCGCATTTCCGCCCGGAATTCATCAACCGGCTCGACGAGATCGTCGTGTTCCATCCCCTCGACAAGGCCCAGATCCGCGAGATCGCGCGCTTCCAGACCCAGTACCTCGCCAGGCGCCTGGGGGAGCGCCAGATCGGTTTCTCGATCAGCGACAAGGCGCTGATGCTGCTCGGCAACGTCGGTTTTGATCCGGTCTACGGCGCGCGGCCCCTGAAGCGCGCGATCCAGCAACAGCTCGAGAATCCGCTGGCGCAAAAGATCCTGTCTGGAGAGTTCGCTGCTGGCGATACGGTGAATGTCGATGCCGAGGGCGGGGCGGTGATATTCCGGAAAGTCTGAGCCGGAAGCGAAGGGAAAGCTGAATTCGGCCTTGACCGACTTGAAGGATTTCAAGGGCGGCGGGAGGTTGTGAAGGGACCCGTCAGGGTCCGGGATCGAGTTGATCCGACCGTATCGCTCGCCGGCAGGTTCTCGATGCCCTGGCGTGGCTGCACGCGAACGTCACGGATCAGCGCCTCCAGAATGCCGGCACGATCGATCTCCGTCGCAACGCGACGACCAGCAGTGCGATCGTGCACAGCGAGCACAACGACAGCGCGACGACGGAGGCTTCCGCGCCGAATGCGCCGCCGCTGAGCCAGTCCGGCCCTGTCCGGGCCGAAACCAGGAATCCATCGGCTCGCGTTCCCGAGACCGGAATGCCGTAAACCGTGCCCTGCATGATGTTCCATGCCGCATGCAGGCCGACGCAGGCCCACAAGGATCGCGTCACGTGATAGAGCATCGCGAGGAGCAGGCCGGCCTCGATCGCGATGGCGGCCGAGCTCCACCAGGTGGCGCCGGGATTGCGGATGTGCGCCCAGCCGAAGACGACGGCAGAAACCGACAGGCCGACCCAGGTCCCGAGGCCTTCCTCGACGATGCGGAACAGCACGCCGCGCATGATGATTTCCTCGGCGAGTCCCGCGCAGATTCCGGCCACCAGGATCTCGGGAATCCAGTCCGGATGCGGATTCGTTGCGACGACGTGGTAGCTGCCCGCCAGCCAGAGCACGGCCACCACGACGCTGAACAGGAGCGTGCCTCCTGCAAAGCCGGCCAGCCCGAAAGTCGGAACCGTGCGCAACGCCAACTCGTTTGCGCGCCGGCGTTCGAACCACGTCACCAAGCCGAGGTAGGCGACCAGCGCGGGTATCAGCTCGATGCAGATGCTCGCCAGGGCCCGCTGCAAGGGCGAGGCGGACTTGGTCGTCCATCCCAGCAGCAGCACCAGGGCTCCCGTGCCCTTGGCGTATGCGACGAACATCGCCACGAACCAGAGGATGCGCGCGAGCGGCGAGAACAGCAGCCAGCGCTTCCATCGTGGCGCTTCGGCGGGCGTCGCAAAGGCGACAGACCTTGTCGATGGAGGATCGCCCGCGGGCAGCGCCGATGCCATGCCGGTCAGAGCAGCGAGTTGATCGGACCGACCGAATCGCTCGCCTGCACCGTCACCCCGATGAAGGCGGCGATCTGATCGGCTTCCTCCTTGAGCGGCAAGGTTGTGATCAGCGAACCGACGAGGCCGCCGATGTTCATGATCTTGGTCGCGGTGCCGACGGGAATGCGTTGCGCAGTCTTCGTCACCAGGAACAGGTTGGACGTGATCCTGGTCTGGTCGCTGGTCGTGCCATCGGCATTCTTGGTGGTTTCGCTGCTCTCGCGCGCTTCGAGCAGCACCGTGGTGACGTCGGACAGGACGAACGACTGGGTCGTGGTCTTCGAGAAGATCGTCTTCGACGAGAGCGAACTCGGGCCGGCCTTGTCCAGCACGAGGTGCGTGCTTCTGGCGGAAATCACGATGAGCGCACCCAGTACGGTCACCCCTGCGCCGACCATCGTCACCGTCTGGTTGTGGCCGATCAGCCCGTAGCCGGCCGCCGCGATTCCGACAACGACGAGTATCGCGCCCACGGTGACGAAGAGGCCCAGCGGATTGTCGATGGTCATCTGGTTCTGGGTGGCTTGTATCTTCATGGGTTCGGTCCTTGTTCGATCGCGAAAGAGAGTTGCGAGTGCGGAAACCTGTGCATGTCGGTCAGAGCAGGTCGGGTGCGGATGGCGTCGCCGAATCGGCCGCGGATGCTGCGTCCTCGACGCTCCAGAAATTCAGGCCAGCCGCAGGCAGCTGCGGCAGCGCGGCGCTCAGCAGCAGCTCCCGTGTGTCGTCCTTCAGTCTTGCCACGCGCATGAGGATGCCGCGTGCCTGCAGCCAGGTCGCGAAGTCGGCCAGCGCTTCGAGCGATGTGCTGTCGAGATCGGGCGATTCCTCAAGGCTGAGGATCACGCGCTGCAGACCCGCACGCTGCTCCACGCGCGTGCGCGCGATGGCGAAGATCGATTCGGCGTTGGCGAAGAACAACGGTTCTTCCGGACGCAATATCAGTGCACCGGCGACTTCGACCGCCTGCGGGTGCGTTGCGATGCCGACGAAGTCGTGACCGTCCGCAAGCCGGCCGAGCACGCTCAGTCGCGGCGTCGCGAGGCGGCGCAGCATCATCGCCAGGCTGATCGCGATAGCGACCAGCAGGCCGTTGAGGATGCCCAACGAAAGCACGGCCACCACCGCCGACAAGGCGACGATGCGGTCGCGCTTCCATTGCAGGTAGGGTTTGAACACCGCCAGCCGCCACGACCGGCTGACCGCGTGGATCACGATGGCCGCGAGCACCGGTTCGGGGATCTTCTCGATCCAGCGCAACAGCAGCGCCACCATCAACAGTACGCAGAGCGCGGCGATCAATCCCGACAGGCGCGATTGCGCGCCCGCGGTCTCGTTCGCCGAGGTGCCCGAATAGCCGGCGCCCACCGGCATCCCGTGCAGCAGGCCGGACAGCGCATTGGCGACGCCGAGCACGAGCAGGTCGCGGTTGGCGTCGACCGGATCGCCGTGGCGCAATGCGAAGGTGCGGATCGAGCCGTAGGATTCGGCGTACAGGATCAGCAGCAGCGCTGCGGCAAGCTCGATGCTCGGCAACCACTGCTGGCTGGATGGCCACGCCGGCATCGACAGGTCCAGCGAAAGATCGATCGTGCCGGTCAGACCGACGCCGTGCTGCGCCAGCCACGGCGCTGCGGCGATGCCGAGTGCGATCACGACCAGGCAGCCGGGCACGCGCCGCACGCGCTCGCCCAGGAACAGCAGCAGCAGCGCGCAGATGCCGCACCAGAGCGCGACCGGCTGCACGTCACCGGTAGTTTGCGTGAGTCGCAGCAGCAGCAGCGGCACGAAGTCGCCATGCAGGGCCGGCAAACCGGCGAGGTTCGGTACCTGCTTGATCGCGATCACGCACGCCAGACCGAAAGCGAAGCCGCGCAGCACCGGACGCGCGACCAGTTGCGAGAGGCCGCCGAGGCGTGCGGCTCCGGCGATCAGGAAACATCCGCCAGTCAGGACCACCATCGTCGCCGCGATGGCGACGCGGGATGTTCCCTGCAGGCTGGCCAGCGCGAGCGTGCCGGCGGCGAGCACAGCGGCCGACGAGGATGTCGCCGAGACGATCGCGTAGCGGCTGCGCCCGAGCAACCCGTAGCAGAACAGGCCGACCAGCAGGGCGATCACGCCAGCCTGTGGCGGCAGGTTGGCGATGCCCGAATACGCGACGGCTTCCGGCAGCAGCAATCCGGCGATCGACAGGCCCGCCAGCACGTCCGCGCCGTGGCCCGTGGCCGGCATCTGCGATGCGCCGGGGCCGGCGGCCTCGCTCATGCGATCGTGCCGCTCCATCCCGGCAGGAACGCCGCTTCGTGGCTGTGAGCCAGCAGCAGCGCTTCCTGCAGTGTCTTCGCGCGGAGCCTGTCGCCGTCGAGCTTGAACTGGAACCGGTAGAACTGTGCCCACATGAACTCGGCGTAGGGGATGGCGTCTTTCGAATAGCCGCCGGCCTCGCGCACGCGCGCGGCGAGCGTGCGGTACGGATCGTCGACGAGCCGTTCCAGCGCCGGCGGGATGGCGTCGTAGGCGACGCGCATGCCGTTCTGGTCGTAGGGATGCGCCCAGCGGTTGAACTCCATCGTGCGCCAGAACATGTCCTGCTCCAGCCACGAGAAATCGCGCTGGATCATCACCGGCACCTCGTCCACGCCTTGTTCCAGCAACGCCAGGCCCAGGTGGTGGTGGTCGACGATGTAGACCTCCCGCGCCGGCCCGAGCACGCCCGGGAACCAGTGCGAGGCGAGCAGTTCCCTGCGCTTCTTCTTCCCGAGCTTGGCCCATTGCGCGCGCTTGGCGCGCACCTCGGCCATGCCGATGGTGATCTGGGTGGGGCGCAGCTTT
>DATHOV010000285.1:0-6485 GCA_035484515.1 Lysobacteraceae bacterium | reverse complement strand
AGTTCGCGCCGGCCCCCTCTTTCCGAGGAGCGCAGGGCACCGCTGCGGTGAAACCGCAGCGGTGACGCCGGCGCAAATGGTTTTGGTTACTTTTGCCGAAACAAAAGTGACTCGCGCGTCAGCGCGAAACGCTCTTGATCTAGATCCAGCTTCTGCTCTTGCCTTGGTAAGAGCACAAATAAAAGCCCTCAGATCCCGCCGTACCAGTCGTAACCGAGATCTTCCCAGTAGCCGCCCTTGCCCCCACCAAGCTTGGCATAGCTGTCGACGAGCTCGATCGCGGAAAGATACTTGGCCTGCTTGTAGCCGAGCTTGCGCTCCAGCCGCACGCGCAGCGGCGCGCCATTCGCTATGGGAAGCGGCTTGTCGTTGAGGTCGTAGGCGAGGATCGTCTGCGGATGGAAGGCATCCACGATGCGGCAGCTCTCGTAGTACAGGTTGTCGTCGAGGGTGTCCATGCAGCGGAACACCACGAAGCGCGCCTGCGGCTTGATGCCGGCGCGCTCGAGCACGAGCCTGAGCGGGACGCCCTTCCACTTGCCGATGCAGCTCCAGCCCTCGACGCAGTCGTGGCGGGTGATCTGGGTGCGCGAAGGCAACGCGCGCAGGTCCTCGAGCGAGAGCGAGAGCGGATGCTCGACGAGCCCACGCACTTCCAGCTTCCAGTCCTTGAAGTCGTTGTCGACGTGATCGAGGTAGTCGTCGTCCTGCGGATCGATCGAGCCGTTGGGGCGGAACGTCGGCGCGATGTCGGCCTCGGTGAACTCGCGCGCCAGCGCATCGGTCGGGGTGATTGCGCGCTGCGTGGCCTCGGTGAATGGCCCGGCCTGGTCGAGGAAGGACGAGAACCACGAGGTCCCGGCCAGCTTGTCGCAACCGGCGAGGAACAGCGCGCTGCCGCCGGCGATGCTGCGCGTCAGGAACTTCCTTCGATCGAGCAGCCTGCGCCCGTTGCCCATCATGGCTGCTTCTCCGAAGTTCCGTGATCATCGTCCTTCCCGCCCGGCACGTCGTAATAGCCGGTGATCATCGACCGCAACTGGTTGAACACGCCCGAGATCAGCACCTCGAACACATGGATCAGCACGAAGCCGATGAAGCCGAATGCGATCAGGAAATGGATCGTGCGTGCCGACTGGCGTCCGCCGACGAGGTCCACCAGCCAGCCCAGCACCGAATCCATGTGCGGCGACATCGCCAGCCCCATCAACACGATGCCCGGGCCGAAGACAAGGATCACGACGAGGTAGGCGAGTTTCTGCAGGATGTTGTAGCGCGTGGCTTCCTCGCCATGCGGATGCTTGAACTTCGCGTGGTCGATGACCGAGCGGAAGAAACCCCGCCAGTCCGCGCCGGTCGGCGCGAGGTCGCGGCTGAAGTGGCGGCTCGCGAACGCCCACAGCAGATACAGGCTGCCGTTGATCGCGAAGATCCATGCGAAGGTGAAATGCCACTTGCGGCCCATCGCCAGCGATTGCGGCCCCGGCAGCGTGGCCCACGACGGGAATGCACGCGGTTTCGGCCTGCCGTCGGCGCCCGCGGAGACTCCGAGCACGCCATCGGTATCGAATTGGTGGCCCGCGATCCGGGTCACGCCATGCCACTGGTGGTCGTTGCCTTGCAGGGCCGCGGTCTCGAAGACCGCATGGCCGAAGTTCGATTGCGCTCCCCAGTACAGGTGCGGATGCGCGTTGAAGATGGACAGCCCACTGCCGACCATGACGAACATGCAGATCACGTTGATCCAGTGCATGATCCGCACCGGCAGGCGATGCCGGTAGATCGTCCATGCCGGCGGCTGCACCGGAACGGGAACCGGACGCGCCAGATCTTCCACCGCTGCCTGGGTAGCCGCCATCGCATCGCCCCTGCCCTGGATGGCCGCAGCGTACCCCAGTTCCGCGTAAGCGCGACGTGAACACCGCGCTGTCGGTTGCAGCCGCTAGAATTGCCCGACGGAGGCGGCACATGGGCGAACGCATCGGTCTGGACACCGCGAACGGCCGCATCGGCGCATGGCTGGCCAAACCCGAGGGTGCGCCGCGCGGTGGGGTCGTGGTGATCCAGGAAATCTTCGGCGTCAACGCGCACATCCGTTCGGTGGCCGACCGTTTCGCGGCGCTCGGCTACCTCGCGATCGCGCCGGCGCTGTTCGATCCGGTCGAGCGCGATGTCGAACTCGGCTACGACGCGGAAGGCATCGCGCGCGGTCGCGAGCTGGTGGCCGAGCTCGCCATCGAACGCGCGCTCGATGGCGTCGATGCGGCCGCGAAGTTCCTGCGCGAAGCGGTACCAGAAATACACGTCGCTGCCATCGGCTACTGCTGGGGCGGCAGCATCGCCTTCCTCGCCAACACGCGACTGGGCCTGCCGGCGGTGAGCTACTACGGCGCGCGCTCGATGCCCTTCATCCACGAAGCGGTGCGCGCAGCGATGCTGTTCCACTTCGGCGAACGCGATCACTCCATCTCCGCTGCCGACATCGCCGCCACGCGCGCGGCGCTACCGCAGGCCGAAGTACGCGTATGGCCGGCCGGCCACGGCTTCAATTGCGATCTGCGGGCCGATTACGACGCCGACAGCGCGAACCGTGCGCTCACTGTTACCCTGCAGTTCCTGGAACGGGAGTTGGGCTGATGGCGACCGCTGCATCGAGTGAACTGGAACAGGGTTGGGCACTGCACCCGAGACTCGTAGCCGACACGGCTGGCATCGGCCCATCGGAACTATCGGCGATCCGGCTGATGAACGATGCACGCTTCCCGTGGCTGATCCTGGTGCCGCGCCGCGCGAAGCTGCATGAGTTCGTCGATCTGCAGGAGAACGAACAGTCGCTGCTGCTGGAGGAAATCCGCCGCTGCTGCGCGCTGTTCAAGGCCCTGCACACGCCGATGCGGATCAACATCGCGATGATCGGCAACGTGGTGCCGCAACTGCACGTGCACGTGGTCGCACGCTTCGCCGACGACGCGACGTGGCCACGACCGGTCTGGGGATTCGGCAAAGCCCAGCCTTACAAGCAGGAGATGCTCGACATGCGCGTCGCCCGCTACCGGCAGTTCTTCGGATTCTGAAGCCGTCGATCCGGCAAGCGGGAGGACGCACTGGACGCCGATGCGCGCATCGAATACCTCGGCGACGCGGCGTTGCTGTTGCGCCTCGGCGAGACGCTGGATGCGGAGACCAACCGACGCGTCCATGCCTGCGCCACTTCCCTGCGTGCGCAGGCTCCGGGATGGCTCGTCGATATCACGCCAGCCTTCGCCAGCCTCACCTTGCACGTCGATGCAACACGCATCGGTGGCGACGATCCGCTACGCGTGGCGCACGACTGGCTCGCAGGCTGGCGCGCGCGGATCGACGACGCGCCGGTCGATGCGCACTGCATCGAGGTTCCGGTCTGGTACGGGAATGAAGCCGGTCCCGACCTGGCCGATGTCGCCGCACATGCCGGCATCGCCATCGACGAGGCCATCGCGCGTCATGCAACCGGCGAGTACACGGTGGCGATGCTCGGTTTCGCGCCGGGGTTTCCCTACCTGCTCGGCCTCGACGCGACCCTCGCGATGCCGCGCCACGTCACGCCACGCAAGCGCGTGGAAGCCGGCAGTGTCGGCATCGGCGGCGCGCAGACGGGCATCTATCCGAATGCAGGCCCAGGCGGCTGGCGCCTGATCGGGCGCACGCCGCTGCGCCTGTTCGATGCGCAGCGCGATCCGCCGAGCCTGCTGCGCGCGGGCGACCGCGTGCGTTTCGTCGCCATCGATGCGGCGGCGTTCGCTGCAGTGGACGAGTCTTTGCTATGAGCCTCGAGGTACTCGCGCCCGGATTGCTGACCAGCGTGCAGGACATGGGCCGGCATGCCGCACGTGCGTTCGGCGTGGGCGTCGGCGGCGCGGCGGACGGATTCTCCTGTCGCGTCGCCAACCTGCTGGTCGGCAATCCAGCCGATTCGGCCGCGCTGGAAATCACCTTGCACGGTCCCACGCTGCGCCTGCATCGCGCGGCGACGATCGCGTTGTGCGGCGCGATGATCGATGCGCAAGCCGATGGCCTCGCGTTGCCCGGATGGCGACCGGTCGCACTGCCCGCAGGCTGCACGCTGACCCTCGGCGCATGCAGCCGCGGCGCACGCGCGTATCTCGCGATCGATGGCGGGATCGATGTGCCCGCCATCCTTGGAAGCCTCGGCACCGACCTTCGCAGTGGATTCGGCGGGTTCGCGGGTCGCGCCTTGCGCACGGGAGATCGCCTGGGGCTTGGATCGCCGCTCGCCGCTATCGTCGCGACCGACGCGCCGCGCATCGTGCCATGGTGGATCGATGCCGAACCCGATCTCGATCTTGCCGACAGCATCGTCGTGCGCGTGCTGCCCGGCAGCGACGCGACGATGCCAGCCGACGCACTGCATGCACAGGAATTCGTCGTCGCCTCGGCGAGCAACCGCCAGGGCCTGCGCCTGCATGGCGCGGCGTTGCGGCTCGCCGATGCACGCGAACGCGTTTCCGAGCCGGTCGTTCCCGGCACCGTGCAACTGCCGCAGGACGGTGCGCCCATCGTCCTGCTCGCCGACGCGCAGACGATCGGTGGTTATCCGCGCATCGGCCACGTGATCGCAGCCGACCTGCCCCGGCTCGCGCAGCGACGCGCGAGCCAGCGCCTGCGTTTCGTTCCGATCGATCGCAAGCGGGCCGAACGCGCCAACGTCGAGCAGCGTGCACGCCTGGCGCGGATCGCCCTGGCGATCGCGGGCAGGAGAAGTGAAGACCGCTTGTTTTGAAAGTCGGCCATGGATGGCCGGCTTCTCCTTGCGCGGATGGACCCGTGCACCATTGCGGTGACCGGCGCGATTGCCTACTGTGCCGGCTGGCTTCGCCCTCACCGATCAACGACTGGAGTGTGCTCATGCGATCGACCCTCCTGCGCCGCACTGCCCTGACGATGCTGGTCCCGCCGGCGATGGCCCTGGCCGTCGCATTGTCCGGTTGCAACCAGCTCTCCGCGACCGCGTCCGCAGATGCCGCGACTCCGCCGGCGAAGCCGCCGGCCGCCGATGCGCGCAAGCCGAACGCGGTCTGGCAGGGACACGTGGATGCCTTCATCGACGGCTGGTTCCGGAACTTCCCGGGCGACGCGGTCAACGCAGGCAAGCACGAGTTCGACGGCAAGCTGCCCGACTGGAGCGCGCAGGGCATGAAGAAGACCATCGACTGGCTGCACGGCCAGCGCGATGTCGTCGCCGCCTTCACCGACGACAAACTCGACGCGACCCAGCGCTTCCAGCGCGACTACGTGCTCGCGGTGATCGACGGTCGCCTGTTCTGGATGGAGGACTCGGGCTTCGCGTCGAAGAACCCTGCGTTCTACGCCGAGAGCATGTCGCCGAGCATCTACCTCACCCGCGAGTACGCGCCGCTGCACCAGCGCATGCAGGCGTTCGTGACCTACGAGGACAACCTGCCCGCCGCGATCGCGCAGGTCCGCGCCAATTTGCAGGCGCCGCTGCCGGCCAGCTACATCGACTACGGCATCGGCGTGTTCGACGGCCTCGCGGATTTCTTCGCCAGCGACGTGCCCAAGGCCTTCGCCTCGGTGGACGACAAAGCGCTGCAGGATCGTTTCAAGGCATCGAACGAAAAGGCGATCAAGGCCACGCGCGAACTCGCCGACTGGCTGAAATCGCAGAAACCGCAGGCCACCCAGGACTTCGCGCTCGGCCCGGCGAAGTTCGCGAAGATGCTCTACGCGACCGAGCGCGTGGACATTCCGCTCGACAAGCTCGAGGCCGCCGGCGAAGCCGACCTCGCGCGCAACCTCGCCTCGCTCAAGTCCGCCTGCGACCAGTACCTGCCCGGCAAGCCGCTCGCCGACTGCGTGGCCAAGGTCGAGGCGAACAAGCCCGAGGGCGGCGCGGTCGAGGGCGCGCGCGCGCAGCTCACGGGGTTGCGCCAGTTCATCATCGACAAGGACCTCGTCACCATTCCAGGCACCGAGCAGGCGAAGGTCGACGAGGCGCCACCGTTCAACCGCTGGAACTTCGCCTACATCGAGATTCCCGGTCCCTACGAGAAGAACCTGCCATCGGTCTATTACATCGCCCCGCCCGACCCGAAGTGGTCCAAGGCCATGCAGGACGCCTACGTGCCGGGCAAGGCCGTGCTGCTGTTCACCTCCGCGCATGAGGTGTTCCCGGGCCACTTCGTGCAGTTCCTGCACGCGAACCGCTCCGACTGGATTTTCGGTCGCCTGTTCGTCGGTTACGCGTACGCGGAAGGCTGGGCGCATTACTGCGAGGAGATGATGTTCGACGCGGGCCTCGAAGGCGCGACGCCTGAAGTGCACATCGGCCAGCTCAGCGAAGCGCTGCTGCGCAACGTTCGTTTCATCTCGGCGATCGGCATGCACACCGGCGGGATGACGATGGCCGAGTCGGACAAGATGTTCCGCGAGAAGGCATTCCAGGATGCCGGCAACGCGAGCCAGCA
>DATHOV010000284.1:0-3707 GCA_035484515.1 Lysobacteraceae bacterium | reverse complement strand
AGTTCGCGCCGGCCCCCTCTTTCCGAGGAGCGCAGGGCACCGCTGCGGTGAAACCGCAGCGGTGACGCCGGCGCAAATGGTTTTGGTTACTTTTGCCGAAACAAAAGTGACTCGCGCGTCAGCGCGAAACGCTCTTGATCTTGATGCTGATCTTGATGCTGATCTTGATGCTGATCTTGATCTTGACCCTTGCTCTTCAGAGCTAGCCAAGACGCAACAAGATATCGGCATATATGCCGACCATCACTCGCCCTCGAGTTCCACCCACCGCGCATACGCCGCCTCCAGTTCCGACTGGTGCGCAGCAAGCTCGGCGTTCGCAGTCAGGATCTCGGCCGCGTTCTTCCGGTAGAACTCGGGCTGCTGCATCGCGGCGGTGCGCGTCGCGATATCGGTTTCCAGCGTCTCGATGCGCGCCGGCAGTTGTTCCAGCTCGCGTTGTTCCTTGAAGCCGAGCTTGCGCTTCTGCGCGGTCGCTTCGGCTTTCTGGGCGGCCTGCGGCTGCGGCGTGAGCTGCGGCTTCGCGGAAACGGCTGCCGCCGCCCGTGGGCGCTGCCGCAGCCAGTCCGAATAACCGCCGACGTATTCGCCGATGCGGCCATCGCCTTCGAACACCAGGGTGCTGGTCACCACGCGGTCGAGGAACTCGCGATCGTGGCTGACCAGCAGCAGGGTGCCGGGATAATCGGCCAGCAATTCCTCCAGCAGCTCCAACGTCTCGACGTCGAGGTCGTTGGTCGGTTCGTCCATCACCAGCAGGTTCGACGGCTGCGCGAAGAGTTTCGCGAGCAGCAGGCGATTGCGTTCGCCGCCGGAGAACCTGGTGATCGGCGCGCGCGCGCGCTCGGGCGTGAACAGGAAGTCCTGCAACCAGGCGAGCACGTGCTTGCGGCCGCCATTGGTCTCGATGAACTCCAGGCCTTCGGAGACGTTGTCGAGCGCGTTCCAGTCCTCGCGCAGGGCGGCGCGGTGCTGGTCGAAGTACGCGACCTGCAGGTTCGTGCCGATCCGCACTTCGCCCGACTGCGGCGCGAGCTGGCCGAGCAGCAACTGGATCAGGGTGGTCTTGCCGACGCCGTTCGGGCCGATCAGGCCGATGCGGTCGCCGCGGAAGATCGTGGTGTCGAGGTCGCGGACGATGAAGCGGTCGCCGTAGGCGAACGAGACATGATCCGCCGTGATCACTTTCTTGCCCGACGACGCCGCTGCGGTCGTCGAGAACTTCACCTTGCCGGCCTGCTCGCGCCGCTGCGCGCGTTCGTTGCGCATCGCTTCGAGCCGGCGCACGCGGCCTTCGTCGCGGGTACGGCGTGCCTTGATGCCCTGGCGGATCCACACTTCCTCCTGGGCGAGGAACTTGTCGAAGCGCGCGCGCTCCTGCCCCTCGGCGTGCAGGCGTTCTTCGCGACGGCGCAGGTAGTTGTCGTAGTCGCCCGGCCAGCTGCTGACCTGGCCGCGATCGATCTCGACGATCCGCGTGGCCAGGGCGCGCAGGAAGCGACGGTCGTGGGTCACGAACACGATGCTGCCGCGGAACATGCGCAGGAATTCCTCGAGCCAGTCGATCGAGGCGATGTCGAGGTGGTTGGTCGGTTCGTCGAGCAGCAGCACGTCGGGTTCGGCGACCAGCGCGCGTGCGAGCAGCACGCGACGCTTCATGCCGCCGGAGAGCGAGGCGAAGGCGGTGTCTTCGGGCAGGTCGAGCTTGCTGATGACTTCGGTGACGCGGCGTTCGAGATCCCAGCCGTTGGCACGCTCGATCTTCGCCTGCACGTCGGCCAGCGCATCCATGTCCACTTCGGCGGCATGGCTGATGTGATGGAACTCGGCCAGCCAGTGGCCGAGCTCGCCGAGGCCGTCGGCGACCACGTCGAACACGTCGCCATCGGTATCCTGCGGCACTTCCTGCGCGAGCCTGCCGACGCGCACGCCATCCTGGATGCGGATCTCGCCCTCGTCGGGCGCGATCTCGCGCGCGAGCAGGCGCAGCAGGGTGGACTTGCCGGCGCCGTTGCGGCCGACCACGCAGATGCGCTCGTTCGCTTCGATGCCGAGCACGACGTTGTCCAGCAGCGCCGGGCCGCCGACGCCGTAGTGGACGTTCTGGAAAGTGATCAGGGCCATGGTTGCCGTTTCATGCGACTGCGCCGGAATTCACGACACAGCGATCCGGCCGGGTTGCGAAGCGGCGATTCTACCGTGTCGCGCGGTTCGGGTTCGACACGCTGATCAGTGATGATGCCCGCCGGCGCCGTGCACGTGGCCGTGCTCGAGTTCCTCGGACGTGGCCGCACGCACGTCGGCGACTTCGATCGCGAAATGCAGGGCGACGCCGGCCAGCGGATGGTTGCCGTCCACGGTGACGTTATCGGCATCGACGGCGGTGACTGTCACCAGCATCGGCCCCTGCCCGCCCTGCGCCTCGAACTGCATGCCGGGCTCGATCGTCTCGACGCCGCGGAAGGCATCGCGTGGGACGCTCTGGATGAGCTGCGGATGACGCGGTCCGTAGCCCTGCTCGGGGGCGACGACGACGTCGAACTTGTCGCCGGTACCACGACCTTCCATTGCCTGCTCCAGGCCCGGCACGATGTTGCCCGCGCCGTGAAGATAGGCGAGGGGCTGGCCGGCGGCAGAAGCGTCGATGACTTCGCCGGTGGCATTGGTCAGGGTGTAGTGGAAGCTGGCAACGGTGCGGTCGGCGATCTGCATGAGCTGTCTCGTCTGGTAGGGGTTGGGCGCACCGCCACGACGGAAACCCATCCGGCCGATTCGGAAACGCAACGCAAGATAGGGACATGGGGCGATGGTTTCAAGCCGGGGGATGCCGGAATGGGCCGATCGTGGTTCGACAGGCTCGCCACGAACGGCCAATGCTTCAGTGTGCGCAAGCGCCCAGCGGCAGGCTCAAGGCCTGCAGCGTGTCGCCCTGCGCGGTCTGCACGAAAGCGGTCAGACCCATGTGGTCGCTGCGTGCATCGTGCGGCGGCGAGACATGCAGCGCGCGCGACCATTGCGTGCCGGCCAGCGGGTACGGCCCGAGCAGGCGCCTCACCACGCGTTCGTGGTGCAGCAGCACGCCGTGGTTCTCGCCGGCCTCGACCTGGGTGGACAGGCCGTTCTCGTACAGCGCCAGGTACAACGACCCTGCCGGCAGCGTCGCAGCGGCATGCGGCAGGACTTTCAATGCGACATCGAAACCGTCGCCGGCCCGCGTCGCGCCGAGATCGAACGACAACGTGCTCGGCTGGGCGACGATCGCGCGAATCGCGGGGACCAGTGCGTCCGACGAGGACCACGGAAAGCCGACACGCTTTCCCAACATCACCTGTGGCGTGTAAACAGCGCTGCTGCGCACGCTGGCGACGCGGTCGTGCTGGCGCTCACTGAACGCTCCACTGCCGAAGCGGTCGGGCCAGCCGATCGAATCCCAGTAGTCGACATGGAAAGCCAGCAGGCTCAGATGATCCGGGTTGGCGACCCCGGCGAGTCCCGCGAACCAGCGATCCGCCGGCGGGCAACTGCTGCAGCCTTCCGAGGTATACAACTCGATCAACACGCCGCGTTGCGGGCCAGTCGCCGCGTGGCACATCGGCGCCTGCGCAGCACCCGCCTGCATCACGCATGCCATGAGGGCAACGGCAGCGGCCAGGATGCGCTCGCGCAGCGGAATCGTGTGCATGTTCGTCAATCCATTAAAAGCGGAT
>DATHOV010000283.1:0-8408 GCA_035484515.1 Lysobacteraceae bacterium | reverse complement strand
TGGACTGGAGGTTCGCCAGCGTCTTGCTGATGCGCTGGGTGTTTTCCTCGCTGAGGATCTGGTTGATGTGGTCGAGCACGTCGGTCAGCGTGGTCGCGATGCCTTCGGAGGAATTGAGCAGTTTGTCGAATGCGGATTCCTCGGCGTGCATCAGTGGCACGTGCTGCGGATCGGTCTGCACGAGCAGTGGGCTGCCAGGCGATCCGCCCGAGAACTGGATGAAGGCCACGCCGGTAGCAAAGCTCTGCAGGGCCAGTTCCGCTTTCGTGTCGGTCTTGATCGGGGTGTCGGCCTTCACGCGCACGCGCGCGATCACGCGTCGCGCATCCGTCGGATCCAGGTGCAGGTCGCGCACGTTGCCGACTTCGATGCCGTTGTACTGGACGACGCCGCCGACCGAAAGGCCGGTGACGGCCTCGTTCTGGGCGAACTCGATGTCGTATTCCTTGAATGTCCCCTGCGAGGCGTATTTCGATGCCCACAGGATGAACAGCAGGATCGCCGCGATCATGCCGAGGGTGAACAGGCCGATGAGTACGTGATTCGCCTTGGTTTCCACGTCAGTGCTCCTTGGCCGATCGTTCGATCTGCCGGATAGGTGTCTTGCGAGTCGGTTGCGCGATGCCCGTCATGCCCCGGACTCCCCGATCGCGCGCTGCGCGGCGCGTCCGCGCGGACCATGGAAATATTCCTGCACCCAGGGGTGATCGAACTTTTCGACCTGGCTGATCGGCGCATTGATCAGCACGCGTTTGTCGGCAAGCACGGCGATGCGGTTGCAGATCGCATACAGGGTGTCGAGGTCGTGGGTGATCAGGAACACGGTGAAGCCCAGTGCCTGCTGCAGGGTCAGGATCAACTGGTCGAACGCAGCCGCGCCGATCGGGTCCAGTCCCGCGGTGGGCTCGTCGAGGAACAGCAGATCGGGGTCCAGCGACAGCGCGCGCGCGAGGCCGGCGCGCTTGCGCATGCCGCCGGAGAGTTGCGAGGGCAGCTTGTCGGCGGCGTCGTCGGGCAGGCCGGCCAGGCGGATCTTCAGGCGCACGAGGTGGTCGCGCAGTTCCTCGTCGATTTCCTTGTGGTGTTCCTTCAGCGGCACGGCGACGTTTTCGGCCACCGTCAACGACGAGAACAGCGCGCCGTCCTGGAACAGCACGCCACTGTTGAGCTCGATCCGGCGGCGCGCGTTTTCATCCTCGGACTGCGCATCGGTGCCGAACACGGTAATCGTGCCGGCGCGTGGGCGGTTGAGGCCCAGGATCGAACGCATCAGCACGGATTTGCCGGTGCCCGATCCGCCGACCACGCCGAGGATCTCGCCGCGGCGCACGTCGAGGTCGAGGTTCTGGTGCACGATCTGCTCGCCGAACTGGCTCATCAGCCCGCGCACGACGATTGCGAGGTCGTCGTCGGAGCCGACCTCCGGGCGGTTGCCGGGAGTGTCGTTGACGGACGCCTTCGCGCCGAGGGTTGGCGTACGCGCCTCGCTCAGGGGCGTGTCCTCGACAGGCTTGCCTTCGCCCGAATCGCCGCTGCGCGCCGGCTTGTCGATTTCGGGCTGACCAGAGCCGGGCTCGCGGTTCACAGGTTGATCTCCATGAAGAACACCGCCGCGATCGCGTCGAGCACGATGACCAGCGAGATGCACTGCACCACCGCCGAGGTGGTGCGTTCGCCGACCGACTGCGCGGTACCCTGGGTCTGGAAGCCTTCCAGGCAGCCGATCAGCGAGATGATGGTGGCGAACATCGGAGTCTTGACGATGCCGACGATGAAATGGCGCAGCTCGATGACCTGGTTGAGGCGCGACCAGTACAGGTCGAGCGGGATGTCCAGCGCGAGCCAGCTCACCACCGCGCCACCGAGGATGCCCGAGCCCATCGCGATGAAGGTGAGCAAGGGCAGGGTGACCAGCAGGGCGACCAGGCGCGGGATCACCAGCAGTTCGATCGGGTCCAGGCCGAGCGTGCGGATTGCGTCGATCTCCTCGCGGTTCTGCATGGCGCCGATCTGCGCGGTGAACGCGCTGGCGGTGCGGCCGGCGAGGATGATCGCGGTGAGCAGTACACCGAATTCGCGCAGGAAGGCGTAGCTGACCAGTTCGACCACATAGATCTGCGCGCCGTATGCCTGCAGCACGTTTGCGCCGAGGAAGGCGAGCACCGCGCCGACCAGAAACGACAGCAGCATCACCAGGGGCACTGCGTCGAGGCCCACGATCTCCATGTGGTAGACGGTCGGCGTGAGGCGGAAACGCGCGGGTCGCGTCAGTACCTTGAGGAAGGTCTTCAGGGTCAGGCCCATGAATCCGATCAGGGCGATGATCTCGACGATGCTGTCCTGTACCGAGAAGCCCAGGCGGCCGAGCGCGGCGACGACGCCGAGTTCCTTCTTCTTCTTCTGCGGCGGCTTCGCGCTGACCTCATCGATGTAGGACATCAGCGCCTGTTGCGACGGGGCCAGGCGCAACGCGTCCCGACCCAGTTGCAGACGCTGCAACAGGCGGTTGAGCAGCATGGCACCGGCCGAATCCATGCGTTGCAGCCCGGTCGCGTCGACCCAGCGCGCTTTGCTGGCGCCGGCGACCAGGCCCTCGAGTGCCGGTGCGTTATCGAGGATCCACGCCCCGCCCACACGCAGGGTGTCCTGCTGGTCCGGTACGACTTCGAGAGTGGGCGGATCGCCGCCGAATACGTCAGTCATCGGATGACTCAATGTCCCTGTGTCAGCATGCACACGATTCCGCTCAATGTCAGCGTTACCCCGACTCCGCTGCGGCGGGTCAGCGGCTCGCGCAGCCACCACGCGGCGAACAGAAGGATGAACACCGATGATGTTTCGTTCAAGACCGCCGCTACCGAAGCCTTGGTGTACTTGTATCCGCCCAGCCACAGCAGCATCGACAGACCCTGGCCCAGGAACGCGGCGAGCACCAGTGTAGGCCAGTGCAGCTTTTCGCGCCCTGCCAACGCGTTGCGGGTGGGAAGCAGCTGGCCAAGCTGGCCGCGGATCGCCGCGATGACCAGCATGCCGGCCAGTCCACCGATCATGCGCGTAGCGGTGACCCAGAGCAGCGGCTGGCGTTCGAGGATGGGCTTGGCCAGCACGATCCCGACCGCCATCAGCGCCATCGCGCAAATCCCGAGCGTGGCACCGCGGCGTTGCGCGGAGCCATCGATGCCCCGCCATCCGGTGGCAGGGCGCGCGACCAGCAGCACGCCGGCGCTCACCAGCACGAATCCGATACCCTGCGTCGCACTGAGGCGTTCGCCGAGGAAGGCGAACGAGAGCGTCAGCACGAACGGGCTGTAGAAATTGCCGATTACCCCCATGCGGCCCGCGCCGAGCGCGTTCAGCGCGCTGAAGTAGAGGGTGTCGGCGACCGCCAGGCCGAGCAGGCCGCTGAGCAGCGACAACACGATGTCGGCGTACCCCATCTCCGGCGGATGGGTGGCGTACAGCCACGCGACCACCGGCAGCAACATCGCCAGCACCAGCGCGTTCTTTAGGAAATTCAGGGTGAGCGGCGGCAGCATGTCGCCGAGCCGGCGGTACAGGATCACGCCCGCGGCCCAAGCCGCGGCGCTGCCGATCGAAAGGAGTTCGCCGAGTCCGATCCGCATGCGCCTGCGCCAGGCAAACTGCGATCATCCGGCATCGGTCTGGATCGGGCAACGGCGCTTGCGCGGCGCGGCGATCCACTCCAGTCTGCGCGCATGCCGCAACAGCCCGTCCCATCCTCCAGTGCCGACGCGGAGCCCATGAATGCATCGGCGGCGCTCGTGCGCGCGGGCTACACCGATCGCATTGCCTTCGTGGTCGAGCTGGCCAAGAGACTGCACATCTACGGCACCACCGCGCAACGGCTGGAGGGTGCAGTCAGCGCTGTCGCGCAGCGGCTCGGCCTGCGCTGCAATCCCTGGTCGAACCCGACCGGGATGATCCTTTCGTTCTCCGAAGCGACCATCGACACGCCGCTGTACGACTCCACCCAGGTGATCCGGTTGGAGCCGGGCGGCACGGACCTGCGCAAGCTGTGCGCGGCCGACGCGATCGCCGAGGACGTGATGGCCGGGCGTAGCGACCTGCATGTCGGTGCGGATGCGTTGCACGCGCTCGATCGTCCGCCGGGCCGGCGTGCCCTCGCACTGGAGACCTTCTGCTACGGGCTTTCGGCGGCTTCGGTGGCTGGCCTGCTCCGCAACAACTGGACCGACATCCTCGTTTCCGGCCTGATCGGCGTGCTCATCGGCGCGCTGCATATCGCCGGCCTGCGACGTCCGCGCCTGCAGGAAGCCGAGGAGGCGATCGCAGCATTCGCCGCCACGTTGCTAGCGGCAGCGGTCGCGGCCTTCCTCGTCCCGCTGACCACGAAGACCGTGGTGATCGCGGCCATCATCGTGCTGATGCCCGGCATGATGCTCACCAACGCCGTGTCCGAGCTTTCGAGCCAGCACCTGGTCTCGGGCACCGCACGGTTCGGCGGGGCTCTGGCGGTCCTGCTCAAGCTGACCTTTGGAACCGTCGCGGCGATGCAGCTCGTGCGCGTGCTCGGCTGGCATCCGCACGAGGCCCTCGAACACCGTGGACCGCGCTGGCTGGAGTGGGCCTCGCTGCTGGTCTCCTCGTATGCGTTCGCCGTGCTTTTCCGCGCCCATCGCCGCGATTACCTGCTGGTGATGGCATCGGCGGCGCTGGGCTATGGTGTCACCCGCTGGGCGGGCGCGGAGCTTGGCAACGATGCGGGCGTGTTCTTCGGCAGCATGGTGGTCAGCGCCGCAAGCAATGCCTATGCGCGCTGGACGAACCGGCCCGGCGCGCTGGTACGGGTACCGGGCATCGTCCTGCTCGTGCCCGGAAGCGTGAGCTTCCGCAGCCTGACCTTCGTGCTCGAGCGCGATCTGATTCTCGGCCTGAATACGGCCGTCGCCGTGTTGACCGTACTCGTTGCTCTAGTGGCGGGCGTGCTGTTCGGTAACCTGCTGGTTCCGGCGCGGCGGAATTTGTAATTCGATAGAAGCAGTGGGAGACGGGCATCCATTCGATGCGCTTTTGATTGAAGCAGCGTGAGACGGGACATCCTCTCGCCACTCCCGCGCAAACGGCCAAGGCCGCGGCCGCGCCGCGTATGCCGGAATCGCGTTTCTCCGTCGGCACATCCATGTGCCGGATTCGGGTATCGGACGTTGCGGTTGTTGAGACGGCCCAAAAGAAAACGCCGGCGCGAGGCCGGCGTTTCGTGGATTGCCGTTTCGACGATCACTTGATCGCGAAATCCTCGAGCTTCTTTCCCTTGGCGATCTCGGCGGTGAGCCAGCGCGGCTGCTTGCCGCGGGCGGCCCAGGTTTCGGCATGGTTGGCCGGGTTGCGGTATTTCGGCGCGACCTTGGAGCCTGCCTTGGTGGATTTGCGCGCCGCGCGTTTTGCCGGCTTTGCGGGTTTGTCGGCCTTGGCGGGACTCGCGCCGCCGAACAACTCGGCGATCGTGTAACCAGCCTTTTTCAAGATGGCGTTGATCTGCCTGCGGATGCCGGCGGCCGGTTTGCGTTTCTGCAGTTTCTTCTTGCGCTGGCTGGCCTGCGTGATCAGGGTGGAAAGTTCCTTCGCCGACAGGCCATCGATATTGATCGACATATGGGATTCCGTTTGGACAGGGAGTGAACCGGTGTCACCGGGTGCTGCGGATAGTATCCGTTGCGCATCCGAAATCAAATGCCGCAATACCCGCGACGAAACCGAGGCGATATTCCCCCGGCGCCGGAAACGGAGTGGATCAGCCGCCCCGCAGGCGGGCGAGCAGGGCGGTGCGATCGAGTTGGATCGAGTCGGAATCGCGTCGTCCGCGGTATTCGAACGTACCGGCCGCCAAGCCGCGTTCGGAAACCACCACGCGATGCGGAATGCCGATCAGTTCGATATCCGAGAACATCGGCCCGGGACGCAGTCCGCGATCGTCGAGCACGGTGTCGATGCCCGCCGCCTGGAGTTCGCCATGCAATGCATCCGCCGCTGTATTCACGTCCGGGTTGTTCTTCGGATTGATCACGCAAACAGCGACGCGCCAGGGCGCCATCGGCTCGGGCCAGATGATGCCGGCCTCGTCGTTGTTCTGCTCGATCGCCGCAGCGACGATGCGGGTCACGCCGATGCCGTAGCAGCCCATGAACATGACTTGCGACTTGCCGGCCTCGTCGAGCACGGTCGCGCCCATCGCCTGGGCATAGTTCTGCCCGAGCTGGAAGACGTGGCCGACCTCGATGCCGCGGGCGATGCCGAGCCTGCCCTTGCCGTCCGGGGAGAGGTCGCCTTCGACGATGTTGCGGATGTCGGCGACGAGATCGGGCTCGGGCAGGTCGCGTCCCCAGTTCACGCCGGCGATATGGAAACCTTTCGCGTTGGCGCCGACCACGAAGTCGGCCATCGCCGCGACATCGCGGTCGGCGATCACGGCGATCTTCTTCGCGGGTTTGACCGGGCCGAGGAAACCGGGTTCGCTGCCGAGGTGTTCGAGTATTTCCGCTTCGGTGGCGAGGCGGTACGCGGACAAGCCGGGTAGTTTGGCGAGCTTGACTTCGTTTACCGAGTGATCGCCGCGCACCAGCGCGAGCACAAATGCCCCGCTTCCATCGGACCCGTCGCCGAACAGCGCCACGGACTTCACCGTGTGCGACAGTTCGATCCCCATCAAGGCTGCGACATCCTCGCAGGTCTTCTGGATGGGTGTGTCGATCCTGCGCATCGTTTCGGTCGCCGCGGCGCGCGGGCCGGGCGCCTGCGCCTGCGCCATCTCGACATTGGCCGCGTAGTCGGAGCCATCGGCCCCGCTTTCACTGACAGCGTAGGCGATCGTGTCCTCGCCCGAATCGGCGAGCACGTGGAATTCCTGAGATGCGTCGCCGCCGATCGCTCCCGAATCGGCGCGCACGGCGCGGAACTTCAATCCCAGGCGCGTGAAGATGCGGGTGTAGGCCGCGTGCATGTTGCGGTATTCGCGTTCCATGTCCTCGGGCGTGAGATGGAAGGAATACGCATCCTTCATCAGGAACTCGCGCGCGCGCATCACCCCGAAGCGCGGGCGGATCTCGTCGCGGAACTTGGTCTGGATCTGGTAGAAGTTCACCGGCAACTGCTTGTACGAGCGCAGCTCGTTGCGCGCGAAGTCGGTGATGACCTCCTCGGCGGTCGGCGCGTAGCAGTATTCGGCCTGCTTGCGGTCCTGGATTTTCAGCAGCTGGCCGCCGAACTTCTCCCAGCGTCCGGTTTCCTCCCACAGCTCGCGCGGCTGCACCGTAGGCATCAGCAGCTCGAGCGCACCGGCGCGGTCCATCTCCTCGCGGACGATGGCTTCGACCTTGCGCATCACCCGCAGGCCGAGCGGCGACCACGTATACAGACCGGCGCCGAGCTTGCGGACCATGCCCGCGCGCAACATCAGGCGATGGCTGACGATCTCGGCATCGGCGGGCGTTTCGCGGCTGGTATTGAGATGGAATTGCGACAGGCGCATGCGGTTATCGGCAACGTATGGAAGGACGGGAGGCGCAACGAAACTCCCGGCGGTGCCGGGAGCTTGCATGCGAGGTTAACGGTTCGGGCCGGCGTTGGGGATTACGATTCGTAAATCTTCGGCGGGCTCGATCAATGCGCCGCAGTCGAAGCCGGCGATCCGGAGCTTTCGGCGTGCATCGGCACGATGTTCTGGTTCGGGTCGATGTGGACGATGTTGTAGCGCGTGCCTGCTGGAGGCCTGTCGGTCGTGATGTTAACCACGCCGCCGGCATCGACCCAGCGATACAGGGTCGGTCCGCCGGCTTCGCGATCGAGCGCATGCGCCGGGGCGTGCCCGGCTGAGCCGTGCGAGCCCTCATCGTCCTGCATCCACCAGGCCAGTGCCGCGCCCAGCGCGAGTGCGCCGATCACGGCCCAGCCCCAGTGCAATTGCATCCTGCCAGCAGCCTACTTCGAGCAGTACAGGTCCACCTGCTTGTTGGCGTCGCTGAGCGCTGCGTCGTGTTGCGCGGCATTCAACGTCACCGGCTTGCCATCGCCGTTGATGTCTGCGTTGACGGTGGCGTGCGTGGTCAGCGTCGCTGCGTTGTCGCGTGCGCTCTTGCACAACTGCTGCCGCTGCGCCTGCGCCGGGGTGAGGTCGCCAGTCGCAGCGGCCGATCCGCCGGAATTCTGGGCGCCGGAATCCGCCTTCGGCTGGCTGGTGTCGGACGAGTCGTCCACCGTGTCGCCGGCGGTATTGATCGCCTCGTACTTCGTTGTGCCCTCGGGTGGCTGCTGAGAGTAGTGGGATTGTCCGTTGGCGTCCTTCCACTTGTAGACCGTTTCGCCTAGGACGCTGGTGCCTGCGAGCAGTCCGATCGCTGCGACGAGTGTGATGATGGACGACTTGGCCATGA
>DATHOV010000282.1:0-6333 GCA_035484515.1 Lysobacteraceae bacterium | reverse complement strand
GTGAAGAAGCGTGTCCGGGTCCAAGCCGATCACGCTACCCCGTTGCCCGGCGCGAGACAACGCACGCACGATTGCGCGCCAATGCGGCGCGCAGTGCGAAGCGTGCGGATCGTACGCGCGGCTAGACGTTGCTGGCGGGTGCCTGGAAGACGCCCAGCACCTGCCACGTCCCTGCGCCCTTGCTGTAGACGTAGTTCGACTTGCCGCTGTCGAGCGTGTAGCAGGTGTCGAAGATCAGCCCCTTGCAGAACGCCAACTCGTCCTTGTTGCCCGGATCCATCAGGTACAGACCATCGTGCGTCTGCGTCCAGAAGCCATTTTGCGGGCCCAGCCAGCCTTCGCCCGGCGAACGCCACTTGCCGTTGGCCCGGTTGACGTAGACGATCTCCGGCTCGGTCTGGCCGGCCTTGGTCAGCGTGAGCGAAATGCTTTGGTTCGGCGGCACGTTCATTCTCCCTGGCGAATGAGGGTGGCGATCCCTGCTCGACCACAGCCGGGCGTCGCGCTGGCGCAGCCCCATGATGAGTCCGCCCGCGCCGCTCGGCAAGTCGTCTGTCGGATGCCGTGCAAAAGCGCCGCAAGCGTCCCTGCCAGGTAAGCCCGGATGCTGACCCCGGTCAGTGGGCCGGGCTTGTTTGTCCGCAACCCCGAAGTGCCGTTTGTCGGGGAATGGTCCCGGCAACGTCCCAGCGGCGCAAATCTGCGGTTTCCGGCTTCAGCCTGAGCCATTGGTTTTGTTGGTGCCGGCAACAGGAGTCGAACCCGTGACCTACTGATTACAAATCAGTTGCTCTACCAACTGAGCTATGCCGGCATGGCCTCATTCTAGCGGGCGCGCGTTGCAGGCGCTAACCGCATGTGGGCGCTTAATGCAGGGACGGGCAGGCGGTGTCCTTCGCGTCGATGCCGGCGAAGCCGGTCAGGTGCGCGTGCCAGTCGAAATCGGGCGCGACGGTGACATCGATCCAGTACTGCTCGACCTCGCCCACCCTGGGCTCCAGGCGTGCGTCGAAGCCGAGCTTGCGCACGTCGTCGCGGCGCTTGGTGGCATTGACCAGATCCTGGAACAGGCCCAGCGAGATCGTGTTTTCCTCGTCACCCGAAGTGACGACGTAGTAGTCGTTCATGCCCTTGGCGGCGAGCTGGCGTGCGGCTTCCAGTGCGGCCGCGCGGTTGCCGAGCGTGGCCACGTAGACGCGATAACCGGTAGCTGCGGTGCCGGTGGCCTGGCGCTGCTGGATGCGTCCGACCAGCGGTGCGAGCGTGTCCATCGCGTGGTGCACGTCGTCCGGCGAGGCGAAGGGGCCGATGGTCTGGCAGCGCGGCGTGGCGCTGGTGGGTTCCGGCGCCGCGGCGAGCTCGTCGGACGAACCCTTGCGGTGCGCCATCTCCGATTCGCTCAGGAGTACCAGCGGCGGCGTGCCCTGTTCGGTGGTCGCGACCTGCGCAGGCAGCGTGGTGGCGTGCAGTCCCCACCAGGCGAGCGCGCCCAGGTTCATGACGACGAGCAGCAGGACCAGCGCGCGTGGAAACATGCGGCTAGTCTAGCAGCGCAGGAAAAGGCACCGCGAGGCGAGCGCGTGCTTCTTGCGCCGGACGCAGCGGAGCAATCCGCTCGAACTCGTTCATGGGTTCTCTAGCGCGATCCGCGCCGGTTGTGGTTAAGGGAACGTAGCTTTAACGATCGTGCAGCAGTGCCGATTCAGTCCGACGGGGGCAAGGTGTTCGGGCACGGCGACGATGCCGTGCGCTCCACATCCCCCATGGAGGAACTGATGATGAAGTTGCATCCGATGAACCTGTCGGGATACCGACTCACGCCCGTCATGTTTGCGCTCGCCGCGGCGCTCGCCTTGCCGCCGGCGTTCGCGCAGACCAGCCCGGCACCGGCCACGCCCCCGGATACCGCCGGCGCCCCGGCAACGCCGATGCACGAAGGCACGTCGCCGCCCGAGTCCGAGGTCGCCCCAGCGCCCACGACGCCGACTGCGGCACTGACCTCAACGGCGACGTTCAAGGAACTCGACGCCAACAAGGATGGCAAGCTGAGCAAGGACGAAGTCGCCAGCGATCCGATGTGGTCTGCGAACTTCGACACTGCGGACACCGACAAGGATGGTTACATCTCGAAGTCCGAGTTCAAGAAGTACCAAGCCGAACAGAAGAAGACCGCGAAGGTCGAAGATACGCAGAGGTGATCTGCGCCACGCGGCATTCGACAGGGCAGCCCTCGGGCTGCCCTGCTTTTTTCGCGGAAGGCTTGACGTCGCGCGATCGGTCACCGCGCGATCACGCCGTCGTGCCGCCGGTCACTGCCTGTCGAGGGTGAAGACGACCGGCAGGCGACCCAGAGCCTGCACGGCAACGCCGTTCTGCAGGGCAGGTGCGAAGCGCCAGTTGTGCAGCACCTGGTCGCGTGCGGCTGTATCGAGTCGACGATCGCCGCTGCTGCGCACGATGCGCGCCTCGATCACATGGCCATCGACGCCCACCAGCAGTTCGAGCTGGACCGTGCCGGTGATGCCGTCGCGCACGGCGTCGATTGGATAGTTCGGCGCGGGCGATGCGATCGGGCTCAGGGTGGTCGAGACAGTCAGTGGCGGCCCAATGGTGTCGTCGTCGCCCGGCTTCGTGATCTGCGGCGGCTGCATTGGGGGATCGATTGGACCGGCGTCCCTCGTGATTACCGGAGGCGGATCGACCGGCCGGATCACCTGCGTCTTCTGCGGGACGCGAATCACCTGCGGAGATGGCTTGATCGGCTCCTTGCGCGTGATGACCACGACAGGCTTGGGCTTGATCACATCGACCATCTTGAAATCCGATGTATCGGGCTTCTCGGTCGGGGGCGAATAAACCAGCGGCTGCATCAGGAACAGGAACAGGGCGATGTTGGCCGCTATCGAGGCGCTGATCGCAGCGACCCGGACCGGGTCGGGACGTTGCTGCGATTGCTGAGGGAAGGATGCGCTGCGTACCATGATCCACCTCCTGTCGGTTGGGTTGTGAGCCTCTAACGGTCCTGGTGCGGTAAAGGGGTTAGGTTCATCGTGCGCCATTCGCATGCGTATGGAACGCCGACCGTCGGCTTTTCGCACACGTCCGGCGTCCGGTTCGGAAGGCGCGATCCGCTACCATCGCGGCCATGGAAAAAGAACCTGCATCGACGGGCTTCGTGACCCATCGCGGTGGTTGCCATTGCGGTGCGGTCGCGTTCGAAGTCGACGCGCCGGCGTGCATCGAAGCGCTCGACTGCAACTGCTCGATCTGCAGCAAGACAGGCTTCCTGCACCTGATCGTGCCGTGCTCGCGCTTCCGCCTGCTGCGCGGCGAGGACGCGCTGGCCGACTACCGCTTCGGTACCGGCGTGGCGGTGCACCGCTTCTGCAGGCACTGCGGGATCAAGGGCTTCTACATCCCGCGCAGCCATCCGGACGGCATCGATGTCAATGTGCGTTGTCTGGATCGTACGACGATCGCAGAGCTGCGCGTGAGCCTGTTCGACGACAACCAGCGCGAGGCGGCGACCGCGGCAATCGCCCATCTGTCGCGCGAGGGGTCGTAGCGCGGACACGTTATGCGGCCATCGCCTGGACCTTGTCGCGCAGGCGTTCGCCAAGCGCGCGCAGCGCGGGTGCCGGGTTCGCGCAGGCCAGATCCAGCACGGCCTGACGAACGCCCCGGGTGCCGCCTTCGGCGGCGCGCCCAAGCCACGAAGCGGCTTCGTCGACACGTCCGTCGCGCAACAACACGCTGGCCCAGTTGTATTGCCCGCGGAAGTAGCCGCCCTCGGCGGAACGCCGGTACCAGGCCGATGCCATCGCATCGTCGCGGGGCACGCCCCAGCCCTGTTCGAAGCAGCGCCCGACGAGGTTCATTGCGCGCGGATGGCCTTGGTCGGCCGCGCGTCGGTACCACGCAAAGGCCGCGTGCAGATCCCGGCCAACGCCACGTCCTTCCAGATACAGGTGGCCGAGGTTGTATTGCGCCCAGGCATGCCCGGCATCCGCGGCGCGCCGGTATTGATGCACGGCAGCGGCAGCGTCCTGCTGCGTGCCCCAGCCATTGTCGAGGCAGCGTCCGACCATGTTGATCGCATCCGGCTCGCCGCATTCGGCCGCGCAGCGGAACCACATCAGCGCTGCGCCCTGGTCCTTCTCGACACCGGTGCCTTCGAGCAGCATCCGCCCGTAGTTCAACTGCGCTTCGACGATGCCTTCGCTGGCGAGCGCGCGCATCCACACCGCCGCGACGCGCGGCTGGCCCATGAGCAGCTTGCGCAGCTCGTAGGCATCGAGCTGCGAGAGGCGTTCGGCGAGCGAGCCTGGGTTCGGGGTGGTCATCGGATGCTCAGTAGCGGAGATCGGCCGAAAGCATCAGCGTGCGGCCCGGACCCGGTACCGTGTGGTTCTCGTCGGGACCGGAGTAGTAGATGTTGTTGAAGTAGAGCTTGTTGGTGATGTTGTCGAGGTTGGCCTGCAGCTTCAGATGGTCGTTGACCTTGTAAGAGGTCATCGCACTGAAGATCGTGAAGGCGGGGACGCCCGCGGTATTTTCGGTATCCGCGTAGCGATGGCTCTGATAGTTGAGGCCGCCGCCGAATACCCATGCATCGGTGGGTTCGTAGGTCGTCCACAGGGTGACCGACTGGTTGGGCGTATTCGGCGCGAACTTGTCGAGCGCGAGCGGATCGGTGGTCGCGGTGATGCGATCCTGCAGGTGGGAGAATCCGCCGAAGATCTCCCAGTGGTCGGTGAGATAACCCTGCACGCCGAGCTCGATGCCCCTCACGCGCTGGTCGAAGGGCATCTCCTGCAGGGTCGGGTCGTCCGGATCGGAGATGCGCGCGTTCTTCAGCGTTGCGTCGAATAGCGCGCCAGTCAGGGCGAGCCTGCCGCCCAGCACGCGCAGCTTGGTGCCCAGCTCGATCGTGGAATCCTTCTCCGGAGACAGGCTGTTGTTGCTGGGGGCCAGGGTGAGGTATTCCACCGTCGGGTTGTAGGAAGTGCCATACGACAGGTACCAGCTCTGCAGGTCGTCGGGCTTGAAGATCAGCGCCGCGCGCGGGCTGAAGACCTTGTCCTGACGCGAATACGCGGCGTTGCTGAGGGCGTCGTTGAAATAGGAATCGAAGCGGTCCCAGCGCACGCCGGCATCGAAGTCCCAGTGCGGGCCGAGCGCCATGCTGTCCACCGCATACGCGCTGATGTCGGTGCCGCTGTCGTGAGGCGTCGCGTACGGGATCTCCGGGGTCGGCGGCGTGTCGAACGGGTCGGGGTTCAACAGCGGCGTCGGCGGAATGTCGTCGATGCCGTTCTGCACGCGCGTGGTATCGAGGTGCTCGCGGCTGAATTCGATGCCGGTGACCAGGGTGTGGGTGACGCTGCCAGTCTGGAAGCGGCTGGTCAGGTCGCTGCGATTGACCAGTTCGCCCTGGCTGCCGTAACTGCTGGGCTGGTCGCGGTACACGTAGATGTCAGCCAGCGGCGTGCCGGGCGGAGGTACCTCGGTGAAATCGTCCGCGAGGTTGGGTGTGGACGCGAGGTAGGTGAAGTCGTAATGAGCCGCACGCAGGGTGTCGGTGAAGGTGGCGTCGTCGCCGAAGTCGTGCTCGAAGCGCCCGGTGAAGATGTTGACGTTGGTGCTGGTGCGGTCGTAGTTGGCAAGGCCGTAGTAGTTGCTGCGATCGACCTTGGCCGGGGCGCCGTCCACGAACGGGATGCCGTAGTCGGGCAGGTCGTTCTCGTTCTGGTGCAGCAGGCTCAGGGTGAGGCGGTTGTCGGTACCCATGCCGAACGCGATCGCGGGGGCGAAACCGCTGCGCTGGTTGTGCACGAGATCGCGATCGGCGACGCCGGAATGTTCGTCCATCAGGTTCAGGCGTGCCGCGGTGGTGTCGTTCAACACCCAGTTGAAGTCTGCAGTGCCGCGCATGAGGCCGGCGCTGCCGACCGTGAAGGTGCCCTCGTCCAGCGGCGACTGCATCGGTTGCTTGCTGACTTCATTGATCACGCCAGCGGTCGAGCCGCGGCCGAACAGGACCGAGGACGGGCCCAGCAGTACCGCGACCTCGTCCTGGTCGAATACGTCGCGCTGGTACAGGCCGATGTCGCGGATACCGTCGAGGAAGAAGCTGTCGGGCACCGACAGACCGCGAAGATTCAGCGAGTCGCCATGCGAACCGCCCTCGCCCGCGTTGAGGGTGATGCCAGGAACGTCGCGGAGCGCGTCGGTCAG
The DNA here is from genome assembly GCA_035484515.1 of Lysobacteraceae bacterium. GTDB lineage: Bacteria > Pseudomonadota > Gammaproteobacteria > Xanthomonadales > Xanthomonadaceae > SZAS-103. The sequence goes on along the minus strand of DATHOV010000282.1, from coordinate 96 downwards.
GCGCTTGACGCTCTGCTGGGCCATTTCCTTCTTGCCGACCGTGTCGACAGCCTGCGGGATGTCCTCATCCACGGTGGTAGCGCTGCCGGTGACTTC
>DATHOV010000281.1:0-2840 GCA_035484515.1 Lysobacteraceae bacterium | reverse complement strand
ATCGACCTCACGACCGAACAGGCGGATGCGGTGACGTTCCCAGGCGATCCCATCGCGCAGGCCGGCGAAAAGCGCGTCGGCTTCCCCGGCCGCAAGCCACCGCGGCGCCAGGCGCAGATCGGACTGCGGCAGTTCCAGTGTCTGCCAGACCATGTCAGTCGAATGCCGGGCGGGCTGCCCGATCACCCGACTCCGATTTCGCATTCCAGCATCGCCTGCAGAACCTCGCCGAGTTCGAGCAGACGCAGGTCGCTGCGCGGTGCGCCGACGAGCTGCACGCCCTGCCCGCCGGGTAGCGGCAGGCTCAGCGCCGGGCATCCGGCGAGACTCGCCAGCGCGGTGAAGTCGGCGAGATTCGCAGGCTCCTCGTTGCCCAGCGCCGGCGGCGGCGAAGGCACCGTCGGCAGCAACAGCACGTCGAATCGCTCGAACAGTCGGCATACCTGCACGGCATGCGCATCGAGCAGCCGGTCGGCGCGCACGTAATCCACCGCCGACTTCTGCCTGGCATGGTCGAGGAACTTCCATAAGCGCTCCGAACCATGCGCGAGTTCGTCGCGATGTGCGGCCAGTATCTCTGCTTCCATCAGCAGCAGGGCCGCACGCCGCGTCTGCGCGATCTTCAACGACGCCAGTTCCAGCGCCACCGGCTGCACATCGCCGAACGCCTGTGCGCAACTGCGCAGCGCGGCGTTGAAACCGGCGATCACGGCGGCGTCCGCGCCCAGCGCCTCCAGATCGCCGACCACACCCGCGCGCATCTGGCCCGGCGCCCAGTCGGGCAACGCGAACGGCAGGTGCAGCTGCGCATGCGGGTCGCCGGGATCGTGGCCGGCGATCAGGGGCAACAGCAAGGCTGCGTCCTCGACCGCGCGCACCAGCAGGCCCACCGTGTCGGCGCGGCGCAGCGCAGGCGCGACGCCGGCGTTCGACAGCTCGCCGAAGGTCGGCTTCAATCCAACCAGTCCGCAGAAAGCGGCCGGAATACGCACCGAACCCATGGTGTCGGTGCCCAGCGCGGCGATCGCGTGGCCGGCGGCGACGGCTGCAGCCGAGCCCGCGGACGAACCGCCGGACGACTTCCCCGCATGCACCGGATTGCCCACGTCGCCGAAAGTCGGATTGCGCCCGACCGTGCCCAGCGCCGCCTCGTCGAGATTGGTTTTGCCGAGCAGCACCGCGCCGGAGCGGCGCAGGCGATGCACCACGCTCGCATCGCGCGGCGCCTGCGCGACCTCGCGGGCGGGCAGGCCGATGCTGGTCGGCATGCCGGCGACATCGATATTGTCCTTGATCGCGATCGGCACGCCGTCGAGGCGACCGAGCGGCCTGCCGTCCGCGCGACGCGCATCCGATGCCTGCGCTGCCGCCAGTGCGCCTTCCGCATCCACCCACGTCCACGCATGCAACCCGTCATCGCGCGCGATCGCCGCCAGGCAGGCCCGCGTCAACGCCTCGCTGCTGCAACGACCCATCGCCAGCGCATGCAGCACGCAGGTCAGCGGCGCCAGCCGGATGCGATCCAGGGCTTGATCGTCGATGTCGGCCATGCACGCGTCCTTGTGGCGATCCCGCCGGGATGGCCCATGATCGCAGAATCGGGCGCATTGCCGCAGCCGATCGCAGGCCCAATAATCCGGAGTCTGCGTCAGGAGAATCCGATGAGCGAAGCAGGCTCGAACGAAAGCGCTTCCCCGCGCGACGTGATGGAATACGACGTGGTCGCGGTCGGCGCCGGTCCAGCCGGGCTCGCGTTCGCGATCCGTCTCAAGCAGATCAAGCCCGAGCTGTCGGTGTGCGTGATCGAGTAGGCCTCGACGGTCGGCGCGCAGATCCTGTCCGGCGCGGTGATCGAACCGCAGCCGCTCGACGAACTGCTGCCCGGCTGGCGCGACAACCCGCCGCCGATCTGCGTGCCGGCGAAGACCGACGAGTTCTGGATGCTGAGCAAGACCGGCCGCCGCAAGCTGCCGACCCCGCCGCAGATGCACAACGAAGGCAATTTCATCGTCTCGCTCGGCGCGATGTGCGCCTGGCTCGCGCCGCAGGCCGAGGCGCTGGGCGTGGAGATCTACCCGGGCTTCGCCGCGGCCGAGACGCTGTTCGACGAGGCGGGCACGGTCATGGGCGTTCGCATCGGCGACATGGGCGTGGCCAAGGATGGCTCGCGCAAGCCCGGCTACACCCAGGGCATCGACATCCACGCCAGGCTCACCGTTCTCGCCGAGGGCGCGCGCGGCAGCCTGACCAAGCAGCTCATCAAGAAATTCGGGCTCGATGCCGACAGCCAGCCGCAGAGCTGGTCGATCGGCATCAAGGAGCTCTGGCAGGTCAAGCCCGGCATCGCCGAGCCCGGCAAGATCGTGCACACGCTCGGCTGGCCGGTGGATTCGAAGACCTACGGCGGCAGTTTCCTCTACCACCTCGACAGGGACCGCATCGCGCTTGGTTTCGTCTGCGGCCTGGACTACCACGACCCGATGTTCCAGCCGTACGAGGCCTTCCAGCAGTGGAAGAACCATCCGAGCGTGAAGCCGCTGCTGGAGGAAGGCACGATCCTCTCGGCAGGCGCCCGCGCGATCGTCACCGGCGGCTACCAGGCCCTGCCGAAGACCGAGATGCCCGGCGCGATCCTGATCGGCGATACCGCCGGCCTGCTCAACGTGCCGAAGATCAAGGGCGTGCACCAAGCGATAAGGTCGGGCGTTATCGCTGCGGAACACGCTGCGCAGTCGCTATCTTCGGTTGGCTTCGACGCGAAGCTGCGTGCTTCACCGGTGATGGCGGAACTGAAGAAGGTCCGCAACATCAAGCCCGGTTTCAAGCGCGGCCTGTGGTTC
>DATHOV010000280.1:0-8633 GCA_035484515.1 Lysobacteraceae bacterium | reverse complement strand
CACCTTCAGCCAGGTGCAGTACATCCAGACCGGCATCAGCCTGAAGGTGAAGCCGCGCGTGGCGAGCAATGGCATGGTGTTCATGGACATCACCCAGGACGTGAGCACGCCGGAAACGACGACCAGCGTCGGCGGCAACGTCCCGATCGACGACCGCAAGCTCAAGACCTCGGTGGCCGTGCAGAGCGGCGAAACTGTCGTGCTCGCCGGGCTGATCAAGGAGACCAAGGGCAGCAGCACCAGCGGCGTGCCGTACCTGGATCGCATTCCGGTCCTGGGCAGCCTGTTCGGCACCAAGACCCTGAACGACGACCGCGAGGAAGTGCTGGTGCTGATCACCCCGACGGTGATTCGCGACGCGTACGACGCGCGCAAGCTGACCGATGAATACAGCAGCCGATTCAAGGCGATGGAGCCCTTGAAGCAGCCGACCACGATCAAGTGACGGATGGCGCGTCCGCGCGCCGCGACCGGACTGCCTGGGATCCATGACCGCCACCGCCTGCATCCGTGCGGTGGTCGTCACGCATCGCAGCGCGACGACCATCGTCGATTGCCTCGAGCGTCTGCTGGCTACGCCCGAAGCGAGCGAGATCGTCGTCGTCGACAACGGCTCCGATGACGACACCGTCGCGCGGGTGATGCCGTTCGTCGACGCCGAACCGCGCATCACACTGCGCGCCGATCCGGAAAACCCGGGTTTTGCGAGCGCCTGCAACAACGGGGCGACAGGCTGCGCGCAACCGTGGCTGGCCTTCGTCAATCCCGATTGCCTCGTCGAACCGGACACCTTCTCGCGCCTGCTTGCGCATGCGCACGACATACCTGGCATCGGTGCGATCGGATGCGTTCAGGTCGATTCCGACGGCGCCGAGGACGCGGCGGTGCGGCGTCGCGAACCATCGTTGCGCAAGCTGCTGCTCGCACGCGGCGCACGCGCTGCGCTGCATGTCGCGAGCGACGGCACGCCGTTGCAGCGCGTGGACGCGCTGTCGGGTGCGATGCTGCTGATGCCTGCGAACGTCTTCGCGCAGATCGGCGGCTTCGATCCGGGCTATCGCCTGCATGCGGAGGATCTGGACCTGTGCCGGCGCGTGCGCGACGCGGGCTTCGTCATCGCCGTCGCCAACGACGTCCGGGTGACGCATCTGCGCGGAGTATCCAGCCGCAGCCGGCCGCTATGGGTCGAGTGGCAGAAACATCGCGGGCTTTGGCGCTACTTCGGCAAGTTCGAGGCGAAGCGGACGTCGATCCCGATGCGTGCGCTGCTGTGGTGTGCGCTGTGGCTGCACTACCTCATGGCCGCACCGCGCGCCCTGCTGCTGGCGCGCAGGCACCGCTAGCGATATATCGCTTCATTTTCCGGTCACCGTGATCGTGGCGAGTACCTGCGACGAGGACGTGCGGCTCGGGTTCAACCAGAACTTGGTTGTGCCGCCTTTCGGGACATAGGGCCAGACCTGGGAGAAGGTGAAGTCCGAACCGCAGGCCCAAAGCTGTGCGGGCTGTCCGTTGTTGGAGGCCCAGATGCACATCGACGAATAATCCGATCCGATCAGGTTGTAGGAAACCGTCGTGCTGCCGTCGGTCTGGCCGGACCGGACGGTGACCACGGTCGGGGATGCATGGATCTTTGGAGCGGTGCCCTCGACCCCCGTTACGACGACCGAGGAAAGCACTGGTGAAGCCGAGGTCGAGTTGGGGCTGAGGATGAAGGTCTGGCTGACCCCGGCGCTTACGTACGGCCAGGTCTGGGTCGCGGCATTGCCGTCGCAACTCCACAACTGTGTACCCACGCCCTCGGTGGTCACCCAGACGCAGGCCTTGGAGGTGGAGGCGAACCAGCCCAGGTTGGTCGAAGCGTTGGCCTGGCCGTACGGAACGTCGACGGTCGTAGGCACCGCGGCGATCACGCCGAACTGCGATAACGACGGATAGCACAGGCTGTTGGACTCGTTGGTGCAGATCGCATAGGCGATGGTGACGGTGTTGTAGGGGTTCTCCGGTGCGCCGTATTGCGCGCCGCAGACCCCGGGGTTCGAATTGAACGACGTGGGGACCCAGCCCGACGGTACCGACGAGGAAAAAGCGCAGATCGTCAGGGTCGTACCGACCGGCAGATCGCCGTATTCGTCGAGCACCCACACGTTGGCTTGCGGAGTCGACGGACTGCCGCAGGTGGTGCGGTTCCAGGTCTTGTTCGCGATGACCCAGCCCGAAGGCACCGATGTGTTCTGGCAGACCTGCTTCTGGCTGACATGGATCGCGAATGCACTATTGCTTGCGATCAACAGCAGCAATGCCAGGCCGACTTTCGAGAAGGTTTGCATGCCGGTCTCCTTGCGGGACCATCGGTGGAGAGGACGAACTTCGGACTGCGCGCGACGCCCGTGGAAAAGGGCGCGACCGTCGGCGCCGAAATACACCGACGCACGACTATAGCGCCGGAATCGGTGGTCTCCGGCTAGTCTGAACGAGGTGGTCCCGCGGGTTCAGTCGCCGTTGCGCATGCTGAATCCATTCGACGCGACAGGATGCGCACACCGGAGCTAGCGATGGCGGTTGATCGTCTCACGCAATTCAAGCGTGGCCGCACGCGCGGCGTCTGCGAAGTCCTCGCCCGAACCGGCGTAGAGGATCGCGCGCGAGGAGCTGATGATGAGTCCCGTTCCATCGGGCGTGCGGCCATGGCGCAGTACCGACTCGACATCGCCGCCCTGCGCGCCGATGCCCGGGATCAGCAGAGGCATCTCGCCGACGATCGCGCGCACTTCGCGCAGTTGCTGCGGCCAGGTCGCGCCGACCACGAGGGCGCAGTTGCCATTGCCGTTCCATTCGCGCGCGACGGTTTCGGCGACGTGCTGGTAGAGCGGACGGTCCACGCCACGGTCGGAACGCACGTCCAGATCCTGGAAATCGCTGGCGCCGGGATTGGAGGTGCGGCAGAGGATCACCACGCCCTTGTCGGCGCGGTCGAGGAAGGGCTGCACGGAATCACGGCCGAGGTAGGGATTGGCGGTGACCGCGTCGGCGCCGTAGCGGTCGAAGGCTTCGATCGCATAGTTCTGCGCGGTGCTGCCGATGTCGCCGCGCTTGGCGTCGAGGATCACCGGCACGTCCGGGTGTGTGTCGTGAATATGCGCGATCAGCCGTTGCAGCGCGTCTTCGGCGCCCAGCGCGGCGAAGTGGGCGATCTGCGGCTTGAAGCAGCACACGAGGTCGGCGGTGGCGTCGACGATGGCGCGGCAGAAGGCGAAGACTGCGTCGGGGTCGTCGCGCAGGTGCGCAGGGAATTTCGCCGACTCGGGGTCGAGGCCGACGCAGACGAGGGAGTTGGCGCTGGACCAGCGGGTCTTGAGTGCGCTTGCGAAGTTCATGCGGGTCCTCCCAGCCATTGTCATTCCGAACGCAGCGAGGAATCTGGTACTGCGAGTCCTGCTGGACCATCGCAAATGCAGATCCCTCATTGCGTTCGGGATGACGCATTGGCAAAGCCGCACGCGGTGCGCGCGGGCCAATGCGTCACTTCAGCGCCTTGAACCTCAACCGGTGTGGCTGTGCGCCTTCCTCGCCCAGCCTGCGCTTCTTGTCGTCCTCGTACTCGCGGTAGTTGCCCTGGAAGAACTCGACGTGCGAGTCGCCTTCGAACGCGAGGATGTGGGTGGCGATGCGGTCGAGGAACCAGCGGTCGTGGGAGATCACCATCACGCAGCCCGGGAATTCGAGGAGGGCGTCCTCGAGTGCGCGCAGGGTCTCGATGTCGAGGTCGTTGGATGGCTCGTCGAGCAGCAGCACGTTGCCGCCCTGGAGCAGCGTCTTGGCCAGGTGCAAACGGCCGCGCTCTCCGCCCGACAGCGTGCCGACGAGCTTCTGCTGGTCGGCGCCCTTGAAGTTGAAGCGGCCGATGTAGGCGCGCGACTGGATCTCGATGCCGTTGATGTTGAGGATGTCCGAACCGCCCGAAACCTCCTGCCAGACGTTCTTGTTGCCTTCGAGCTTTTCGCGACTCTGATCGACGTAGGCCACCTTCACCGTGTGGCCGACCAGCACTTCGCCCGAGTCCGGCTTTTCCTGGCCGGTGATCATCTTGAACAGGGTCGACTTGCCGGCGCCGTTCGGGCCGATGATGCCGACGATCGCGCCGGGCGGGATGCTGATACTCAGGTCGTCGATCAGCAGACGGTCGCCGAACGACTTGCTGACGTTCTGCAGCTCGATCACGCGGTCGCCGAGGCGCTCGCCCGGCGGGATGAAGATCTCGTTGGTCTCGTTGCGGCGCTGGTATTCGACCGAGTTGAGTTCCTCGAAGCGCTGCATGCGCGCCTTGCCCTTGCTGCGGCCGCCCTTGGCGTTCTGCCGCACCCACTCGAGTTCCTTCGCGAGCGCCTTCTGCCGCGACTTCTCCTGCGATTCCTCGAGCTTGAGGCGTTCGGATTTCTGTTCGAGCCAGTCGCTGTAGTTGCCCTTCCACGGAATGCCCTTGCCGCGATCGAGCTCGAGGATCCACTCGGCCGCGTTGTCGAGGAAGTAGCGGTCGTGGGTCACGGCGACGACGGTGCCCGGGAAGCGGGTAAGGAACTGTTCCAGCCACTCGACCGATTCGGCGTCGAGGTGGTTGGTCGGCTCGTCAAGCAGCAGCATGTCGGGCTTGGACAGCAGCAGGCGGCACAGCGCAACTCGGCGTTTCTCGCCGCCGGAGAGCTTGCCGCAGATCGCCTCCCACGGCGGCAGGCGCAGCGCGTCGGCGGCGATCTCGAGCTGGTGTTCGAGGGTATCGGCGTCGCCGGTGGCGAGGATGGCCTCGAGGCGCTGCTGCTCGGCGGCGAGCTTGTCGAAGTCGGCGCCTTCCTCGGCGTAGGCGGCGTACACCGCGTCGAGCAACTGCTGCGCATGCAGCAGATCGCCCACGCCTTCCTCGACCGCCTCGCGCACGGTCTGCTCGGGCTTCAGGCGCGGCTCCTGCTCGAGGTAGCCGATCTTGATGCCGGGCTGCGCCCGCGCCTCGCCGTTGAAGTCGGTATCGACGCCGGCCATGATCCGCAGCACGGTGGACTTGCCCGCGCCGTTGAGGCCGAGCAGGCCGATCTTGGCGCCGGGGAAGAACGACAGCGAGATGTTCTTGATGATCTCGCGCTTCGGCGGCACCACCTTGGATACGCCGATCATGGTGTAGATGTATTGCATTGCTTGCTCCGCAGGATGACGGCAGCCAGCCCGGGGAAGGGCGGCCGGAGGTTTGATCGGAATAGGCGAATTATGCCGGAAACTGCCTTTCGGCATCCGACCCCGGGCCATTCGGCCCAGCCGCCGGGCGTTCGGCGGGCAGCGAGCCAGTGGCTCGCGGGCGGCTCGCCTCGTTCCGGCCCGTTGGCCCAGCCGCCGGGCGTTCGGCGGCCCGGGAGCCAGTGGCTCGCATGTGGGCCGCCTCACCCACCGGTTGTGGCCGCAAACCCGCGTCAACGCTACACTTTGCGTCTTGCCCAACGTCAAGGCCCCGCCGATGTTTCCCCGCGATTGCCGTATCGAAGGTTTCGATCCCGAACTTGCCACCGCCATTGCAAACGAGCGCCAGCGCCAGGAAGACCATGTCGAACTGATCGCCTCGGAAAACTATGCGAGTCCGCGCGTGCTGGAGGCGCAGGGCAGCGTGCTGACCAACAAGTACGCCGAAGGCTATCCGGGCAAGCGCTATTACGGCGGCTGCGAATTCGTCGATGTCGCCGAGAGGCTCGCGATCGATCGCGTCAAGCAGTTGTTCGATTGCGATTATGCGAACGTGCAGCCGCATTCGGGCTCGCAGGCGAACCAGGCCGTGTACCTCGCGTTGTTGCAGCCGGGCGACACCATCCTCGGCATGTCGCTCGCGCACGGTGGCCACCTCACCCACGGTGCGAAGGTCAACATCAGCGGCAAGCTGTTCAACGCGGTGCAGTACGGCGTGGATGCGAACGGCATCATCGACTACGACGAAATCCAGCGCCTGGCGACCGAGCACAAACCGAAGATGCTGGTAGGCGGATTCTCCGCGTACTCGCAGTTCATCGACTGGGCACGCATGCGGCAGATCGCGGACAGCGTAGGTGCGATCTTCTTCGTCGACATGGCCCACGTCGCAGGACTGATCGCGGCGGGCGTGTATCCGAGCCCGCTGCCGCACGCGCATGTGGTGACCTCGACTACCCACAAGACCCTGCGCGGACCGCGCGGCGGCATCGTGGTGGCGAAGAACCCGTCCGAGGACCTGGTCAAGAAGCTGCAGAGCATCGTCTTCCCGGGCATCCAGGGCGGTCCGCTGATGCACGTGATCGCCGCCAAGGCGGTCGCGTTCAAAGAAGCGCTGGAGCCGGAGTTCAAGATCTACCAGCAGCAGGTCGCCAGGAATGCGCAGGCGATGGCGAAGGCATTCATCGCGCGCGGCTGCAAGGTCGTCTCCGGCGGCACCCAGAACCACCTGTTCCTGCTCGACCTGATCGGTCGCGAGATCACCGGCAAGGACGCCGAGGCCGCGCTCGGCAAGGCCCACATCACGGTCAACAAGAACGCGGTGCCGAACGACCCGCGCTCGCCGTTCGTGACCTCGGGCCTGCGCCTGGGCACGCCGGCCGTCACGACGCGTGGCTATCTCGAACAGGACTGCATCGACCTGGCGAACTGGATCTGCGACGTGCTGGATGCACCGAACGATGCGGCGGTGATCGAACGCGTGCGTGGGCTGGTCACGGCACAGTGCAGGAAGTATCCGGTTTATGGCTGAGAAGCCGGGACTCGGGACTCGGGACTCGGGACTCGGAAGAGCCCGAGCTCGTCTGCCTTGGGTCAAGCCGAGCAGTGCCCTGACGCTTGTCCATTGTCACCCGCCAGCCGCCATCCGCAGAGACCTCGTTGAACTCGGGATGATGGGCCGCTGTTCATTCCGAGTTCCGAGTTCCGAGTTCCGAGTCCTGGCCGTCTAGTGCACTGCCCCTTCTGCCAGCACGAAGACACGCGAGTGATCGACTCGCGCCTGACCGAGGACGGCGCGACCGTGCGTCGGCGGCGCGAGTGTCCGGCCTGCGGCGAGCGATTCAACACCTACGAGAACGCCGAAATCAAGTTGCCGACCATTGTCAAGAACGACGGACTGCGCGAGGCCTTCGACGAGGTCAAGCTGCGCACGAGCTTCGAGCGCGCGTTGCAGAAGCGGCCGGTGTCGCCCGAGCAGATCGACGACGCCATGCGTCATGTCATCCATGCGCTGCGCATGAGCGGCGAACGCGAGGTCGCATCGCGCCGGATCGGTGAGTTCGTGATGGCCGAGCTCAAGCCGCTCGACCAGGTCGCCTACGTGCGCTTCGCTTCGGTGTACCGCCGCTTCGAGGACGTGCATGCCTTCCGGCTGGAGATCGATCAGCTCGAGCGCGACATGCCGCAGGTCGAAGGCCTGCAACTGCCCCTGCTCGACGAGGGGAAGGGGCCGGAGTCATTTTTCAGGAATGCATCCGTGAAATCGGGCAGCCGAAACGAAAAATGACTCCGACCCCTTTCACCGCCGCCGACCACGCGATGATGGCGCGCGCCTTGCGCCTGGCCGAACGTGGCGCGTACACGACCAGGCCCAATCCGCTGGTCGGTTGCGTGATCGCACAGGGTGACGAGGTCGTCGGAGAAGGCTTCCACCAGCGAGCCGGCGAACCGCACGCCGAGGTGTTAGCCCTGCGCGCGGCGGGCGATCGTGTGCGCGGCGCGACGGCGTACGTGACGCTCGAACCCTGCGCACACACCGGTCGCACGCCGCCATGCGCACAGTCGCTGATCGAGGCCGGCATCGCGCGCGTGGTCGCGGCCTGCGACGATCCGTTCCCGAAAGTCGCGGGCAAGGGCTTCGAGGCCTTGCGCGCCGCAGGCATCGCGGTCGAAACCGGATTGATGGAAGCGCAGGCACGCATGCTCAACCGCGGATTCTTCTCTCGCATCGAACGCGGGCGTCCGTGGGTGCGGGTGAAGCTGGCGATGAGCCTCGACGGCCACACCGCGCTGGCGACCGGCGAATCGCGCTGGATAAGCTCGGAAGCCTCGCGCCTGGACGTGCAGCGCTGGCGCGCGCGTTGCGGCGCGCTGCTGACCGCGAGCGGCACCGTGCTCGCCGACGACCCGCAGCTCACCGTGCGCATGGACGACGCCGCGCCTTTCATCGCACCCTTGCGGGTGGTGCTCGATCCGGGCCTGGCGATCCCCGAGGATTCGCACGTGCTCGATGAGGCCGCGCCGACCCTGCTGCTGCATGCGCCCGACGTGCGCGTTCCGGCCTACCTGCGCGAGCGCGAGCGCGCCGCGATCCCGGCGCACGAGGGCATGCTCGACCTGGCGGCCGCGCTGCGTCTGCTCGCCGAGCGCGGCATCAACGAGGTGCAGACCGAGGCTGGTGCCACCCTCTGCGGCGGCCTGCTGCACGCCGGCCTGGTGGACGAATTGCTGCTGTACGTGGTGCCCACCTTGCTCGGTGCGCACGGCAAGCCGCTGTTCGGCGGATGGGACGCGCCGTCGATGACCGAGCGTTACGACCTGCAACTGGTCGAGACGCGGCAGGTCGGGCCCGACGTGCGCCTGCTGCTGCAACCGCGCGTTGCGCAAGCGTGAGGCCGGCATGTTCGCCG
>DATHOV010000279.1:0-2897 GCA_035484515.1 Lysobacteraceae bacterium | reverse complement strand
TGCCCTGGAGACGCATTGCCAGGAAATCACCGCGGCGATCGGCGCGTTCCTGGCGGCCCATGTTGCACGATAGCGTGGCCGAGTTGACCAGGCGGAGAGTGGAGGCACGAACCATGGCACGCACACCGATGATCCTCAGCGCGTTCTTCTTCAATCCCCAGGGCGACCACCGGATGTCCTGGCGCCATCCGGATGCGCCGGGTCGCGAGATCTTCGATCTGTCCTACTACCGAAGGCTGGCGGACGCCGCGGAAGCCGCCTGCATGGATACGATCTTCGTCGCAGACCACGTGGCGATGTGGGACACCTACGAGAGCAGCCTGGCGCACTATGCCAACCCGCGGCTCGAACCGATGACCATGCTCGCAGCCCTCGCCGCCGTAACGCGCCACATCGGTCTGATCGTCACGGCCTCGGCGTCGTACAGCGAGCCCTACAACATCGCGCGTGCCTTCGCATCGCTCGATTACATCAGCCACGGCCGGTTCGGTTGGAACGTCGTGACGTCGGGCATGAACGAAGAGGCCATGAATTTCGGCCGCGATGCCAATATCGAGCATGCGTTCCGCTATGAACGCGCAGACGAGTTCCTCGACGTCGCCCAAGCGCTCTGGGCCAGCGTGGATGACGACGCGCTGCTGATGGACAAGAAGTCGGGCTTCTTCGCGGACCCCAGGCACATTCATCGCATCGATCACGTCGGCAAGCACTTCAAGGTGCGCGGCCCCTTGAACGTCCCGCGGCCACCGCAGGGATATCCGGTCATCGTGCAGGCCGGCTCCTCGGAGGACGGGAAGCACCTCGCCGCGAAGCATGCCGACCTCAACTTTGCGCTGGTGCGGACCATCGCGGAGGGCCAACGATACCGCAAGGATTTCGACGAACGCCTGCAGCGCATCGGCCGCAAACCCACCGATCTCAAGGTCCTGCCAGGAATATTGCCGATCGTTGCCGGATCAAGGGCGGAAGCCCGGGAGAAGCGTGACTTCCTGGAAACGCTGGTGCCCGCCCGCGTCGGCATCGACCTTGTGTCGAGCTGGTGCGGCATGGATCTGTCGGCCTATCCCATCGATGGCCCGCTTCCGCCGCTGCCCGACGTATCGACCTACGACGGCCAGCGGACAAATCTCGAGCGGCTCAAGGCGTTCGCGAAAGAAGGCCTGACCATTCGCGAGATTGCCCGGCGCATCGCGAACGCCGGCACCGGCCCGGTGATGGCCGGAACGCCAACCGAGATCGCCGACGAGATGGAGGCATGGTACGTCGGCGGGGCCGCCGATGGTTTCAACCTGATGTTCCCGCTGCTGCCGGACGACTGGCTGCAGTTTGCCGAACTCGTCGTACCGGAGCTGCAACGCCGCGGGTTGACCCGAAGGGAATATCCCCACGGGACGCTGCGCGATCGCCTCGGCCTGCCCAGGCCGGCGAACCGCTTCAGCGGCGAATAGCCGCCGGCCGCACCCTAAACTCTGGACGAAGTTCAAGGTGGTTACTGATGGAGAGGTCCCCATGCGCAAGGTCAGCTACCGCAAGGTCGATGTCGACGGGCTCAATATCTTTTTTCGCCAGGCCGGGCCGCAGGACGCGCCGGCGCTGCTGCTGCTGCACGGCTTCCCAAGTGCCGGCCATATGTTCCGCGATCTCATTCCGCAGCTCGCCGACCGGTTCCATGTCGTCGCGCCCGATCTGCCCGGGTTTGGCCAATCGGACATGCCCGAACGCACCAGCTACAGCTACAGCTTCGATAACATCGCAACCGCGATCGACCGCTTCACCGAGGTGATCGGACTTCGCCGCTTCGCCATCTATGTCTTCGACTATGGCGCGCCAACCGGTTTCCGCCTCGCGGTGCGGCATCCCGAGCGCATCAGCGGAATCATCTCGCAGAATGGCAATGCGTATGTCGAGGGCCTCAGCGACGGCTGGAGCCCGATCCGCGCATACTGGCAGGATCCGTCGGACGCGACCCGCAACGCGCTGCGCGCCTTCGTCGCGCCGGAGACAACGGTCTGGCAATACACCCACGGCGTCGCCGACACGTCGGCGATTTCCCCGGACGGATATTCGCTCGACAACTTTTACCTGGCACGCCCCGGCGCGCACGAGGTGCAGCTCGACCTGCTTGGCGACTACAAGAGCAATGTTGCGCTCTACCCGGAATTCCAGAGGTATTTTCGCCGGCACAAGCCACCGTTCCTGGCAGTCTGGGGCAAAAACGATCCGTTCTTCCTGCCGCCGGGCGCCGAAGCGTTCAAGCGTGACATGCCGGACGCGGAGGTGCGCTTCCTGGATACCGGCCACTTCGCCCTCGAGACGCATTGCGACGAGATCGCCGCGATGATCCGGCAGTTTCTTGGATCGCTCCCGGCGAACTGACGCAATGGAGGGTCGTTTGATCGTCTCGGCATTTCCCCGCGCCGTCCGCGTCATCGAACACACGTTGATCCCGCTGCACGACGGCACGACGCTGGCAGCGCGTATCTGGTTGCCGGAGGATGCCGAGAGCCGCCCGGTGCCCGCCATCCTTGAGTACCTGCCGTATCGCAAGCGGGACGGCACCTATGAGCGGGACGCCATGACGCATCCGTATCTGGCCGGCCACGGCTATGCCGGCGTGCGGGTCGATATCAGGGGCAGCGGCGAGTCCGGTGGCCTGCTGTTCGACGAGTACACCAGGCAGGAGCAAGACGACGCGCTGGAGGTCATCGCGTGGCTGGCGGCGCAGCCCTGGTGCAGTGGCGCAGTCGGAATGATGGGGATCTCCTGGGGTGGCTTCAACGCACTCCAGGTCGCCGCGCGTCGTCCACCGGCGTTGCAGGCGATCGTGACGATCTGCTCGACCGACGACAGGTACCGCGACGACGTGCACTACATGGGCGGCACTCTGCTGACCGCGG
>DATHOV010000278.1:0-3821 GCA_035484515.1 Lysobacteraceae bacterium | reverse complement strand
CAGGACGATTCCGATGGTCGTGGCGACGAAGGCGGGCAGACGCACCAGCACCGAGAGGACGATCATCGCCCAGCCGAGCGCCCACAGCACGATCAGCATGGTGGTTCGATAGTCGAAGTTGAACTGGTAGGCGAAACAACGGGCCACCACGACTTCGAGAAAGATCAGCCAGAGTCCGCGCGTGGACAGGAATCGCGCAAGCTCTCCGGGCGTCTGTCGCTGCAGCGACAGATAAGCGCCGGTGCCGGTCAGCAGGAAGAACACCGGGGCGCAGAAATGCGTGATCCAGCGCGTAAGGAACAGCACGGCCGAAGCCGAGGTCAGTTCCGTCGGATTCTGTCCCGGGACGCCGAAGAAATCGCGCGTGTGATCGAGCGCCATGACGACCATGATGACGCCACGTACGACGTCGATCGATTCGATCCGCGTGCGGCTTGAGCCGTCGGTTGCGTGCATCTGATGTCCCCTCCGGATGCCTTGAAGGAGTCGCATCGTCAGTATGGCTTTCGCGACCCCCTATGGCCACTGGAAGGTGGCTGCTTCCTTGGGCCTGTTTCGGCCAGCCCTGGTCATTGTTCAAAAAAACCAGAATGGGCGCTGGCCGATCGGCGCTTCGCTTCGCCTCCGGCCATCTGGTGGCGTAGTGTTGGGGCCTCGAATGGCACTGATCCATTGGGGGAGAATGACCATGGCAACACGTGCGCTCGCCTTCACGGTCGCGGCTTTCGTCGCAATGATAGGAACTGGAATGCCGGCTGCACGCGCGGGGGTCGAGGTCGGCCTCGGCGTCGACGACCGGATCAATGGCCGCACCGCCGGTGTGGCGATGCTGGGCTATGTGACGGAACAGCGATATCCCTGGGAATTCGCAGTGGGTGGATTTTCAGGTCGCGGCATGCTCGATCCGCTGCGCGGCGATGCGCCGACGAACTACTTCGCTGCGATCAGCAAGCGCCTGTCGGGCGAGCACTGGTTCGTCAGCGGAGGAGTGGCCTGCAACACCGTCGACGACTGGGTATTGTCCGGGCACTTGCAGTTCCTGACATCGGCAGGTTTCCGCCTCGACCGCTGGACGCTTTCGGTGCGGCACATGTCCAACGCCGGCATCAGGGGAACCAATCACGGAGAAACGTTTGCGCTGGTCGAGTACGTGTTCTGAACATGACCGGTGTTTAACTGGATGTGTGCCATCCTGATTGAATACATGTCTTGTGCATCCACCTCCCGTCATGCCGCGCGAAATTCCGGCGCAGGATTGCGCAAGCGCGGATTTCTTTGTCCGCATCACATTGGCCACGTCACGGGAGCGCACCGATGAAGCTGTTTCAGAGAATGCGATGGCTGCTGTTGTTCGGCTTGCTGTTCGCTGCCGCCGCGATTGCCGCGCCGATGACCGAAGACCAGAAGATCGATGCCCTGATCCATAGCGTCGAGGTGCTGCCCGGTGCGCAATTCATCCGCAATGGCAGCAGTTACGACGGCAAGGCGGCGGCGGATCACCTGCGCTCCAAGCGGCGCTTTGCCGGCAGCCGGATCAGGACGGCCGACGATTTCATCATCGGCATTGCGTCGCATTCGTCGATGAGCGGGCAGCCTTACCAGGTTCGCTTCGGGAACGGCAAGACCGAAGACTCCGCAGTCTTCTTCCGCGACGAACTCAGGCGGATCGAAGCCCAAGGCGCGCCATCTCCAGGACCTGCGTCCTGAGCCGGGGCGTCCCGGGAAGCTCTGGGCAGCCTCTGCTACTGTTGCCCTCTTTCCCGCAGCGCCGCAGCAAGCGCCAGGAGTTCCACCCATGGCGCCCAAGGCCACGATCTACAAAGCCGAACTGCAGGTCAGCGACATGGACCGGCACTATTACGCCACGCATGCGCTGACGCTCGCCCAGCATCCTTCGGAAACGAACGAACGCCTGATGGTACGCCTGCTCGCATTCGCGCTGTTCGCGGACGAGCGGCTGGAGTTCGGTCGCGGACTGAGTACCGACGATGAGCCCGACCTGTGGCGCAAGTCGCTGACCGGTGAGATCGAACAATGGATCGAACTCGGACAGCCCGACGAGCAACGCATCCGCAAGGCCTGCGGACGCGCGCGCCAGGTCGTCGTGATCGGCTACAGCGGACGCAGTGCCGCGATCTGGTGGGAGAAGATCGGCGAAGGCCTTGCGCGTTCGAAGAACCTCACCGTGATCGACATCCCCGCGGACACCGTGCAGGCGCTTGCGGCAATGGCCGATCGCAACATGCAGCTGCAGTGCCTGATCCAGGAAGGACAGGCGCAAATGATGACCGAGACGGCCAGCGTGACCGTGGAGCCGATCGTGCGGCTCGCGCCCGATGCGACCGGGTAGCGTCCGCGGCATGCGCGAAGCCACGAACATGACGGAGCGCGAGGCGTCTGGTGCAACCCGCCTGCGCTAAACTCCCCCGGACACGGACAGCAACCAGCGCGGTCGGCCGCGCGGCGGAGGAACGATGACACAGCAGAATGGAAACGGCGGCCACGACGCGCAGCAGCCGGACATCGATCCGGTCGAGACCGGCGAATGGATCGATTCGATCAAGGCGGTCATTCAGGCCGATGGCGGTGCGCGCGCGCATTACCTGCTCGAGCGCATGGCTGACGAGGCGCGTCGCGCCGGCGCCGAGATCCCGTTCACGCCAACCACCGCCTACGTCAACACCATTCCGCCGCAGAACGAGACGAAGTGCCCCGGCGATGCGACGCTGGAATGGAAGATCCGCTCGCTGATCCGCTGGAACGCGCTGGCAACCGTCGTGCGCGCGAATCGCAAGCCGGGTGATCTCGGCGGGCACATCGCGAGCTTCGCTTCCTCGGCCACGCTGTACGACGTCGGCTTCAACCATTTCTGGCGCGCGCCGAGCGCTGACCATCCGGGCGATCTGGTCTTTCACCAGGGACATTCCAGCCCGGGCGTCTACGCACGCTCGTTCCTCGAAGGCCGCATCGGCGAGGATCAGATGGACCTGTTCCGCATGGAAGTGGTCGGCAAGGGCCGTGCGCTGTCGTCGTATCCGCATCCGTGGCTGATGCCGGACTACTGGCAGGTGCCGACGGTGTCGATGGGCCTGGGTCCGATCCAGGCGATCTACCAGGCGCAGTTCTTCAAGTATCTGGAACACCGCGGCCTGGTGCCGAAGAGCGACCGCAAGATCTGGTGCTTCCTCGGTGATGGCGAGACCGACGAGCCGGAGTCGCTCGGTGCGATCTCGCTGGCCGGCCGCGAAGGCCTGGACAACCTGATCTTCGTGATCAACTGCAACCTGCAGCGGCTCGATGGCCCGGTGCGCGGTAACGGCAAGATCATCCAGGAGCTCGAGGCTGCGTTCCTCGGCGCCGGTTGGAATGTCATCAAGGTGCTGTGGGGCTCCCGTTGGGATCCACTGCTCGCGCGCGACAGCAAGGGCCTGTTGCGGCGCGTGATGGAAGACTCGGTCGACGGCGAGTACCAGAATTTCAAGGCGAAGGGCGGCGCGTACACGCGCGAGCACTTCTTCGGGAAATACCCCGAGTTGAAGGCGATGGTCGCCAACATGTCGGATGAGGAGATCTGGCGCCTGAACCGCGGTGGCCACGATCCGCGCAAGGTGTATGCGGCGTACGCCGCCGCCATGACCCACAAGGGTCAGCCGACCGTCATTCTCGCGAAGACCGTGAAGGGTTTCGGCCTCGGCAAGGGCGGCGAAGGGCAGATGGTTGCCCACCAGCAGAAGAAACTCTCCGAGGAAGACCTGCGCGCCTTCCGCGACAGATTCAACATCCCCGTCTCGGACGAGGACATCGCCCGCCTGCCGTTCCGG
>DATHOV010000277.1:0-2984 GCA_035484515.1 Lysobacteraceae bacterium | reverse complement strand
AATCATTCGCGAATGGCGTCAATGCGACCGGCGGAGTCTCGCGCGACCCGTCGGCCAGCATCCAGCCCGGCACGTAGTGAGGCGCCTCGAAGCAGACATCGAGACGGAAAGGTGGTGATGGGCGGCTGGAGGGCATCCAGTCTGTCGTGTCGGCTTCGCCAAGCCTGCTGACGGTCTCGTGGGCGTCCGCTGGTGCGATTGGCGCCAGCGCGCGGGGCCACCAGCGCCGCCAGAGCTGGGCGAGAGATACGGGCATCTCAAGCCTCCAGGCGGTTGGTCGACGTCGTGGCACTCCGTCGCGACGATGATCGTGCCGTCATGTGCCGGTCACCGCCCACGGCACAACCAACAGGCATTCGGCCAGGTAGTCCAGCAACACCGTCACGCGTGCCGGCCGCAGAATACCCGGTGGAGTCACGAGGTTCACGTTAATGTCCGCTATACGCCATTCAGGCAGAACCTCTTCCAGTTCGCCACGTTTCAGGGCATCCCAGACGATGAACTCGGGCTGCAGCGCGAGGCCCCGTCCGGCGAGAAGCGCGGGACCAATCACGTCCGCATTGTTGCTTCTGATCCTGCCGCTTACCGGCACCGCGCACTCTTCCCCCGACGCGTGACGGAAGCGCCACAGGTCCGGCGTTGGCAGGTTGGTGTAGATCAGGCACGCATGCCGTTCCAGTTCTCGCGGATGACCAGGGCGCCCGTGATTGTCGAGATAGGCGGGCGACGCGACCAACGGCCTGCGCACCGCGCACAACCGCCGAGCACGTAGTGAGGAATCCTCCAGTTCTGCGATGCGAATGGCCACGTCGAGCCCGCTGGCCACCACATCGACCAGATGATCGCTGAGCGAGAGGTCGACGCCAACGTCCGGGTAGCGGTCAAGGAACGCAGGGATCAGCGGAGCCAGATATTTGAGCCCGAACGACATGGGCGCGGTAACACGCACGATGCCCTGCGGCGTGAGCGCCTGGGCGGAAGCCTCGGCTTCCACGGCTTCGCCATCGTTCAGGATGCGGATCGCGCGCTCGCGCGCCATCTCGCCGGTAGGTGTGAGCGAAAGCCGCCGCGAAGTCCGGTAAAGCAGCGCCGTTCCCAGCCGCTGCTCCAGCCGGCCAATGGCTTTCGATACGGTGGGTTGCGACATACCGAGTGCTTCCGCGGCTTTCGCAAACGAACCAGCGTCGGCGACGCGGGCAAAAATTGCCCACGCTTCAAGGTCAGGAAGAGTGTTCATGAAAGATCTGGCATAGGTTCAATTCCATTCATTCTATTTCTTGATTGGCAACGCTCAAATAGTATCAGCGCTACTGAGCACGGTGCAGACGGATCGGACCTAAGGGCGCTTCGCGACGCTTCAATGGAAGCGACACGCCTGCGTCACGGCAGCATGTTTGCGCGCCCGACAGCCAACGATGCTCAGTACGTATGGATGACCGGCTCGCCGATCTCCTGCGGGCGTGCTGCCGCGACCCGACGAGTCGCGGGCCGCTGCGTGTCCACTCCTTCCAATCGAGAGACGATGATGCCCCAAGCTCAAGCCAAACCCGGAAAGTTGCTTTTGTCCCCTTCCGACCACACGCTGATCCTCATCGACCACCAGTCGCAGATGGCCTTCGCCACGAAGTCGATCGACCCGGTTGTGCTGCGCAACAACGTAGCGATGGTGGCGAAGGCGGCGAAGGAGTTCTCCGTTTCGACGATTGTCACAACCGTTGCTGCGAAGACGTTCTCCGGTCCGATCTTCGACGAGATCAGTTCGGTGTTTCCCGGCGAGGAGTTCATCGACCGCACTTCGATGAACACCTGGGAAGACGCGCGCATCACCGACCGCGTGAATGCCATCGGCAAGTCGCGCATCGTGATTGCGGGCCTGTGGACGACCGTGTGCGTCGTCGGCCCGGCGCTGTCCGCGCTCGACCAGGGTTTCGAAGTGTACGTGATCGCTGACGCGAGCGGCGACGTCACCGACGAAGCTCACGAGCGCGCGATGCAGCGCGTCATTCAGGCAGGCGCGCGCCCGATGACCTCACTGCAATATCTGCTCGAGTTGCAGCGCGACTGGGCTCGCAGCGAGACCTACAACCAGACCGTTGCCACCGCGATCCAGCATGGCGGCGGCTATGGACTCGGCCTGGTCTACGCGAAGACGATGTTCGGCGGCAGCGAGGGTCACTGATCCTCACACGCACCGCACGCACTATAAAAATTGCGGCCCTCGACCCGGCGCAAAGCGCGGGCCGCCGTCCGCTTTCCGACCCAACTCCGACGAAGCGAAGTCAGCCCACCCATGAAGGTCTATCTGCTCTCCCTGGGAGCCGGCGTCCTCGTCGGCGTCATCTATAGCCTGATCAACGTGCGCTCGCCGGCACCACCGCTCATCGCACTGCTTGGCCTGCTCGGCATGCTCGGCGGCGAGCAGGTGATACCGGTCGCGAAGCGCCTCCTGTCAGGAACCACCCTGTCGGCCGCGTGGCATGACGCTCATTGCACGAGCCACGTCTTCGGCATGCTGCCGGGCCGCCAGGCTTCAGAGCAGGCGCGACGCGCGACGACCGACACTGAGGAGAACCGTTCATGACTACCTCTCACACCACTCCCGATCTCGTACTGCGCAACGCCCGCTTCACGACGCTCGATCGCGCGAAGCCGATAGCGAGCGCCGTTGCAATCCGGGAGGGCAAGTTCGTTGCCGTCGGCGACGATGCCGAGGTTGTGCCGCTTGCCGGCGCGACGACTCGTGTGATCGACCTGAAGGGCCGGCTGGTTCTGCCTGGTCTCATCGATAACCACACGCACGTCGTACGCGGCGGGTTGAACTTCAACATGGAACTGCGCTGGGACGGCGTGCGCTCGCTCGCCGACGCAATGAACATGCTCAGGCGCCAGGTTGCTGTCACGCCGCCACCGCAGTGGGTGCGTGTGGTTGGCGGCTTCACCGAGCAGCAGTTCGTAGAGAAGCGACTGCCGACCATCGAGGAGCT
>DATHOV010000276.1:0-9247 GCA_035484515.1 Lysobacteraceae bacterium | reverse complement strand
GATGCTCGAGCCCGTCGATGCGCACCGTGCGTCGCAGTGGCGCAATCGAGCCCCACCAGGCGCGCGCGAACTCGAACAGGCCGACGCCGAGCGCGGCGAAGTGCTCGCGCAGGATGCGCTTGCGCGCCGCTTCGTCGAGTTCGGGATAGCACAGCGCGAGGTTGATCCGCGCCGCGCGCCGGCGCGAGCGTGCGAGGAAATACGCCAGCGATCCGAGCGCGTGACCCAGTGCGCGTTGCAGCCGCCACGGCAGTTGTCCGGCGAGCCACGCGCTGCCGACGCCGATCCAGTCCGGCCAGTGGCGGGGCGAGAACGAGGGTCGCGCGGGTGGTTGCATGGGTGGATTCTATCGGCAAGTCGATACCCGAACGCCCTGTGCAACCGCCATCGCACCCGGCACATATGCGCATGCGATGGCCGGACGCAGCATCTGCGGCCTGTGCGCGAGCGGTCCATTCAGCGACCGCGCCATCGAACCGGCGAGCGAATGTTCCGATGGCCGGTTCGATGAGTGCCGACAGCCTGCGACCGCTCCGGTATCCTTCGCCGATGCCTCTGTCGCTGTTGCAACGACTGCTGCGTGGAGCGTACGCCTGCGTGATGTACGCACTGGTCCCGGCGATGCTCTACCACCTGGTATGGCGCGGGCTGCGCGATCGCGAATACTTCCGCCGCTGGAGCGAACGCTTCGGCTGGTACGGCACCGCGCCGATGCAGCCGTCGATCTGGGTGCATGCGGTATCGGTGGGGGAGGTGATCGCAGCCGCGCCGCTGGTCGACGCGCTGCGCGCGCGCCATCCGGATACGCCCTTGCTGGTCACCACGACCACGCCGACCGGCGCCGCCCAGGTGCTCTCGCGCTGGAAAGGCGCAGTGGGACATCTTTATTTCCCGTACGACCTGTCGGGTGCGGCGCGACGTTTCCTCGCGCATGCGAAACCGCGGATCGCGATCGTGATGGAAACCGAGATCTGGCCGAACATCTACTTCGCGGTCGGTCGCGCGAACGTGCCCCTGATGCTCGTCAATGCACGCCTGTCGCAACGCTCGCTGAGCGGTTATCGATTGGCGCTGCCGCTGATCCGGATGGCGCTGGCGCGGGTCGATGCGATCGCGGCGCAGTCGCAAGCCGATGCCCAGCGCCTGCTGCGTGCGGGCGCGCCGGCCGAACGCTTGCGCGTGACCGGCAACCTGAAGTTCGACCTGCGCCTGCCTGAAGGGCTCGATGCACTTGCCCGCGAGCGTCGCGCGGCTTGGGGTTCGACGCGACCGGTATGGATCGCTGCGAGCACGCATGAAGGCGAGGAGGCGTCGGTTCTCGATGCGTACGCGCGGCTGCGTGAACGTTTCCCGACGTTGCTGCTGTTGTGGGCGCCACGTCGTCCGGCGCGTTTCGCCGGAGTCGCGAGCGCCTGCATGCAACGCGGCTGGCGCACGCGCAGGCGCAGCGCAGGCGTGATGGCCGACGCCGATACCGACTGCTTCGTGATCGACAGCATCGGCGAACTGATGGGCTTCTACGCCGCCTCAGATGTCGCTTTCGTCGGCGGCAGCCTGCAGGCGATCGGCGGCCACAACGTGCTCGAACCGGCGGCGGTGGCGGTGCCGACCGTGGTCGGACCGCATACCGCCAATTTCACCGAAGCGATCGCTCTGCTGCGCGATGCGGGCGCCCTGTTGCAGGTGGACCATGTTGAAGGACTCGCACGTGCGCTCGCCGACCTGCTCGCCGATCCGGTGCGGTGCAAGGCGATGGGCGAAGCAGGACGCGCGGTCGTCGAGCGCGAGCGCGGCGCGCTCGCGCGAACCCTGGTATTGATCGAGGCGTGCCTGCCCGTCAGTGCGGCGTGACGGGCTGCTCCGGCGCTGCGGCGGGCGCTGCGGCCTTCCTGTGGCGGGCCTTCTTCACCGGCGCCGGGTTCGGCTTGTCCGCATTGCCGGACGCCGCTGGCGTGCTCTCATTCGCCGGCTGCGTGGGCAGTCCGGGCATCGCAATGTCGTTGTCGTTGGTGGGAGCGTCGAGCGCGGCTTCGGCATCGCTGACCAGCAGCGTGTTCACCGCTGCCACGTCGGATGCCTGGACGTTGCCGCCAACCTGCCTGAGCGTCAGTTCGTTGACCACGAAGTTGTTGCGCGCGCGCGCGTAATCGCGCTGCGCGGAGAACAGCTGCTGCTCGTTGATCAGCACATCGACGATCGTGCGCGTGCCGACCTCGAGCCCGGTCTCGGTCGCTTCCAGCGCGGTCTGCGCGGACAGCAGCGCCTGCTTGCGCGCCTCGATCTCGGTCAGTCCGGCCAGCGTCGCGTGATAGGAGTTGCGCGCCTGGCGCTGGATGGAGCGCCGCGTCTGCTCGAGCGTATCGGCTGCCGCATCGCGCAGTGCCAAGGCCTGGCGCACGTGCGAAGACACCGAAAAACCGGAAAAAATCGGAACGGTGAGCACCAGCGAATAGACCGGTCCACGGTTGATTGCATTGTCCGGGAAAACGAGACCGTCCTGTAGCCCGCTTCCCCATTGGGTGAAGCTGCCGTAGCTGGCGTTGGCCGTGATGGTCGGCAGGTGACCGGCGCGCGCGGTGTCCACATCGTGCTCGGCCGCATCCAGCGCCAGTTGCTGGGCGATGACCTGGGGGTTGTTGTCGACCGCCATTTTCACCCACGCGTCGACGTCCTCCGGCGAGGGTGCCGTCGGGACGAAGTCGGGGGCCAGGCCCTTGAAATGCTCGATCGGCTGGCCGGTGATTTCGGTCAGCGCTTCCTTCGCATCGGACAGGGCGGTTTCGAAACCGATCGTCGTCGCCCGCGAGATGTCGTATTGCGCCTTCGCTTCCTGGGCATCGGTGATCGGCGCCAGTCCGACCTGCAGGCGCACGTTGGCCTGGTCGAGCTGGCGCTTGAGCGCGCGATCCTCGGCGCGCGACGAGGCGAGATCCTGGATCGCGCTGAGCACGTTGAAATAGGCCGTTGCCACCCGGGTGATCAGGGTCTGGGCGGCGTTGTCGTATTGCGCATCGGCTTCATGCGCCCGGCTGCGGCTTGCGCTCAGCGTGGTATAGAAGGCGCGGTTGTAGATGCTCTGCTGCACGTTGCCGGAATAGTTGCGGCTGGTGGTGTGCTGGTAATCGGGGGTGGCACCGAAGCCGAGGCTACCGTCCAGGCGCTGGATTTCCGACACTTCCGAACCCTCGGTCTGGGTCTTCGTCAGCGTGTCGGTGGCGTTGACCTGGGGCAGCAGATTCGCGCGTGCCTGCGCGATGCCTTCTTCCTGTGCGCGCTTGTTGGCTTCGGACCCGGCGAGCTGCGGATCGCTTTGCCGCGCCAGATCGTAGGCTTGCTGCAGGTCGCCGGCCTGCGCGGATGCGCAGCCGATCGCAAGCAGCAGGGCGAGGTGGATGGGGCGAAGGCGCAGGCTCATGCGAAATCCTTGTCGGTCGGTTTGCGGTGCGGTCGGCACGCGCGGTTACAGCACGAAGCGCGGCACCGGAGCGGCGCCGCGCAGGTAGGGGATGTCGGTCTCGAACAGGCTTTCCTGATGCCAGCCGTCGCCGCGCCGCGTCATGCGCAGGGCTTCCTGCGCGGGCGCGTCGCCGCGCACGACGAACAGGCGGCCGCCGGGCTTCACCCAGTCGAGCACGCGTGCCGGAACATCCACCACCGCGCCGCCGATGCAGATGGCGTCGAACTGGCGGCCGGCGTTCCAGGTAAGCATATCGGCAGCTTCGAGCCGCGCGTTGTGCGCGCCTGCAGCTGCCAGGCGTACGCGCGCGGACTCGATGAAGTCGACGTGCAGATCAATGCTCGTCACCTCGTGTGCGAGATGCGCGAAGCATGCGGTGAGGAAGCCGCTGCCGGTGCCGATCTCGAGCACCTCGTCGGCGTCGTCGATGTCGAGCGCCTGGAGAATGCGTCCCTCGACGACCGGCTTGAACATCGCCTCGTCGTGGTCGAGCGGCAACGCGGTGTCGGCGAAAGCGAGCATGCGGTAACCGGCCGGAACGAAATCCTCGCGGCGCACGCGGCCGAGCGCGTCGAGCACGCGCGGATCGAGCACTTCCCACGGGCGGATCTGGTTCTCGATCATGGTGGCGCGTGCGATGTCGAAGTCCATGGTCAGGCTCTGGCGTGCGGGTGGCGGGGCAGTTTATGCGCAGGACGAAGGTCGCGGAAGTAAAGGATCGGGCCTGCGGCCATTGTTGGCGAAGTGCCGGAAGTCATCGGGCCATTCGTCACGACCGTGCCTGAAAGCGTGTCCGGATGCGGCCTGCGGACGTCCGCGGACAGTCTGCGACGAACCGGCACGCGAAGGACAGTGACGCCTGTCATGCGCTTCACGTGCGCTCGACCGCGTGCGGCGAGTAGGCGCGCAGGAACAGGTCGACCGTGGCCTTGATGTGCTCGGCCACGCCGCGTTCGCTGAAGTCGCCCGGGCAACCGCAGACCATGCGCGCATGCAGCTCGCCCTTGAGCAGGCAGAAGAACTGCGAGGCCGCGCGATCCACGTCGGGAATCTCGAGTTGTCCGGCTGCGATGCGCGCACGCAGGAACTCCGCGAAGCCATCGTGCACGCGCTGCGGTCCGGCTTCCCAGAACATCTGCGGCAGCCGGCTGGCGGGATCGGTCAGCGTGCTCATCACGCGCTGCATGCCGATCGCCTCGGGACTGGTGACCAGGGCGAAGAACGCCTGCGCGATGCCGGTCAACTGGCGGCGGATCGATCCCTTCGGGCTGACCTGGAACAGGGTGGGCGGCAGCGACTCCTCGCACTTCGCGCGGATCGTCGCGCCGAACAGTGCTTCCTTGTCGCCGTAATGGCTGTACACGGTGAGCTTGGAAACGCCGGCCTCGGCCGCGATCGCCTCCATGCTCACGCCGTCGAAGCCATGCTGCGGGAACAGCTTCTTCGCAGCGTCCAGGACGGCCTGGCGCTTTTCCGGATCCTTCGGGCGGCCGGGACCGGGTTTGGGAAGAGTCGGCAATGGACGGGTCAGTGGCATCGATAGAATCGCGGGCATCGAAATAAATACTGGACTGATGAGTACTGAATCATTAATATACCCCACAGTATAGCAATTCATTCCGCCTTCGTGCGGATGCAGACATACGCCTACGGGGATTGGTTCATGCGTCCATCCATCCGCGCTTTCCTGATCGTCGCGATCCTGGCCCTCCCGTTCGCGCTGGCGGCCTGCAGCGGCGGTCAAGTCGCCGCAGATCCGCCGCGGCCAGCACTGGTCGTGCATCCGGGTCCGCTCGACCAGGGCGCGCAGGCGTTCGCCGGCAGCGTCGTGGCGCGCGAGCAGTCGCCACTGTCGTTCCAGATCGGCGGCCACCTCGTGCGCCGGCTCGTGGACATGGGCGCACGCGTCAAGAAGGGCCAGGTGCTCGCGCAGATCGATCCGAAGGACGTCGGCCTCAATGTCGACGCCGCGCGTGCGCAGCTCGTCACCGCGCAGGCCGACCTGCAGCTCGCTCAGGCCGAGCGCGACCGTTACCAGGCGCTCGCGGGCAAGCAGGCCGTCAGCCGGTCGCAGCTCGACACCGTCGACAACACCTTCAAGGCCGCCAGCGCGCGCGTGCAGCAGGCGCAGGCGCAGCTCGACGTGGCACGCAACCAGGCCGGCTATGCCGACCTGCGCGCGCCCTCCGACGGCGTGATCGCGCAGCGCCTCGCCGAAGCGGGGCAGGTCGTTTCGCCCGGGCAGGCGGTGTTCACCCTCGCCGGCGATGGCGACCGCGAAGTGCAGATCAGCATTCCCGAGCAGCGCGTGACGTCCTTCAAGGTCGGCATGCCGGTGCTGGTGGAACTGTGGGCGCAACAGGGCCACATGATTCCCGGCCGCATCCGCGAGATGTCGCCGGTTGCCGACGTGCAGGCACGCACGTTCGCGGCGCGCGTCGAATTGCCGGCGGGTACCAGCGTCGAGCTCGGGCAGAGCGCGCGCGTGTACGCCGCCGATGGTCCGGGCGCGGGACTGAGCGTGCCGCTGGCCGCGGTGTTCGCGAAAGACGGAGCACCCGCACTGTGGGTCGTGACGCCCGATCCGCACGCCACTTCGGCCGATGGCGCATCGACCGGCAGCCTGCACCTGCTGCCCGTGAGGCTCGGTCCGTACGGCGAGGAACGCGTGCCGGTGCTGTCGGGCATCAAGTCGGACGACTGGATTCTCGCCGCCGGCGTGCACCTGGTGCGCGAGGGCCAGAAGGTCGCGCCGGTCGACCGGGACAATCGCGCCATCTCGTTCGACGCAGCCGCTCCCTCCACCGCGGAGCGCTAAGCCGTGCAAAGCCGCTTCAACCTCTCCGCATGGGCGCTGCGCAATCGCGCACTGGTGCTCTACGCGATGATCGTGCTCGCGATCGCGGGCATCGTCTCGTATCGGCAGCTCGGCCAGTCCGAGGATCCGCCGTTCACCTTCAAGGCGATGGTCGTACGCACCCTCTGGCCCGGCGCAACCGCCGAGGAAGTCTCGCAACAGGTCACCGATCGCATCGAGAAGACCCTGATGGAGACCGGCGAGTACGAGAAGATCACCAGCTATTCGCGGCCGGGCGAATCGCAGGTGATCTACGAGGCGCGCGACAGCCTTTCGTCGACGCACATGCCCGAGCTGTTCTACCAGATCCGCAAGAAGATCGGCGACATCAAGGACACCCTGCCGGAGGGCGTGCAGGGGCCGTACTTCAACGACGAATTCGGCGACACCTACGGCAACATCTACGCCCTGACCGGCGACGGTTTCGACTACGCCACCCTCAAGCGCTACGCCGACCGCATCGAGCTCGAACTGCAGCGCGTGCCGGATGTCGCCAAGGTCGACCTGGTCGGCGAGCAGGACGAGAAGATCTGGATCGAGCTGTCGAACACCAAGCTCGCCAGCCTCGGCGTCCCGTTGACCGCGGTGCAGCAGGCACTGGAGGAACAGAACGCGGTGTCCGACGCGGGCTTCTTCGAGACGTCCAGCGACCGCGTGCAGCTGCGCGTGTCGGGGCGCTTCGACTCGGTCGATTCGATAAGGAACTTCCCGATCCACGTCGGCGACCGCGATTTCCGCATCGGCGACGTCGCCACGGTGCATCGCGGATTCAGCGACCCGGCCGCGCCGCGCATGCGCTTCATGGGCCAGGACGCGCTCGGCATCGAAGTCGCGATGAAGCCCGGCGGCGACATCCTCAGGCTCGGCCGCAACCTCGATGCCACCTTCGCGCGCATCCAGCTCGAACTCCCGGTCGGCATCACCCTGAGCAAGGTCTCCGACCAGCCGCAGGCGGTACGCGCTTCGGTCGCCGAGTTCATGGATGTGCTGGCGGCCGCGGTCGCGATCGTGCTGCTGGTGAGCTTCTTCTCGCTCGGCCTGCGCACCGGCACTGTGGTCGCGCTGGCGATCCCGCTGGTGCTGGCGATGACGTTCGCGGCGATGAACCTGTTCGGCATCGGCCTGCACAAGATCTCGCTCGGTGCGCTCGTGCTCGCGCTCGGCCTGCTGGTCGACGACGCGATCATCGCGGTCGAGATGATGGCGATCAAGATCGAGCAGGGCTTCGACAAGCTGCGCGCGGCCGCGTTCGCCTGGGACAGCACGGCGTTCCCGATGCTGACCGGCACCCTGGTGACCGCGGCGGGCTTCCTGCCGATCGCGACGGCGGCGTCCAGCACCGGTGAATACACGCGCTCGATCTTCGAGGTCGTCACGATCGCGCTGCTGCTGTCGTGGATCGCCGCGGTCGTGTTCATTCCCTACATCGGCAGCCTGCTGTTGAAGGAGCCTGTCCAACCGGACCTGGGCGAGACTGCCGGCGAGCATCCTCACGCCCACGATCCGTACCAGAGCCGTTTCTACCAGCGCTTCCGGGCCGTCGTCGGCTGGTGCGTGAGGCGTCGCAAGACCGTCATCGCGATCACGATCGTGGTGTTCGTCGTATCGATGGGTCTGTTCCGCTTCGTGCCGCAGCAGTTCTTCCCGGATTCGACGCGGCTGGAACTGATGGTCGACATCAAGCTCGCCGAAGGCTCTTCGCTGACGGCGACCAATGCCCAGGTCGCCAAACTCGAAACGATGCTCAAGGGACACAAGGGACTGAAGAACTACGTCGCCTACGTCGGGACCGGCTCGCCGCGTTTCTACCTGCCGCTCGACGAGCAATTGCCCGCGACGAGCTTCGCGCAGTTCGTGCTGCTCGCCGACGACATCCAGTCGCGCGAACAGATCCGCAGCTGGTTGATCCAGACCTTCGCCACGAAATTCACCGACGTGACCGCGCGCGTGACGCGCCTGGAGAACGGCCCACCGGTCGGCTACCCGATCCAGTTCCGCATCTCCGGCGAGCACATCGACACCGTGCGCAAGCTCGCGCTCGAAGTCGCCGACCAGGTGCGCAGGAACTCCAGCGTCACCAACGTGAACCTCGACTGGCAGGAACCCAGCAAGGTGGTGCGCCTGGTCGTCGACCAGGATCGCGCACGTTCGCTCGGGGTGAGTTCGGAGCAGCTCGCCGGCTTCCTGCGCGGCTCGCTGTCCGGCGGCCATGTGTCGTACTACCGCGAAAACAAGGAACTGATCGAAGTGCTGTTGCGCGGGCCGCCCGACGAACGCGAGAAGCTTTCGCTGCTCGGCAGCCTGAGCGTGCCCAGCAGCAACGGCACCAATGTGCCGCTCTCGCAGATCGCCACGCTCGAGTACGGTTTCGAAGAAGGCATCATCTGGCATCGCGACCGCCTGCCCACCGTGACCGTCCGCGGCGATATCTACGGCGACCAGACGCCGCCCTCGGTGACCGCGCAGATCCTGCCGACCCTCGATGCGATCCGCGCGAAACTTCCCGCAGGCTACCTGCTCGAAACCGGCGGCACCGTCGAGGACTCCGCGAAAGGCCAGGACTCGGTCAATGCCGGCATGCCGCTGTTCGTGTTCGTCGTCACCACCCTGCTGATGCTGCAACTGCGCAGCTTCTCGCGCGTCGCGATGGTGTGGCTGACCGCACCACTCGGCCTGATCGGTGTGAGCCTGTTCCTGGTCGTGCTGCGCGTACCGTTCGGCTTCGTCGCGATGCTCGGCACGATCGCGCTGTTCGGCATGATCATGCGCAACTCGGTGATCCTCGTCGACCAGATCGAACAGGACATCCGCGCCGGCCATCCGCCGTGGAACGCGATCATCGATGCCACCGTCCGCCGCTTCCGGCCGATCGTGCTGACCGCGCTCGCAGCGGTCCTCGCGATGATTCCGCTGTCGCGCAGCGTGTTCTTCGG